>JBEBGU010000960.1:0-1728 GCA_040081325.1 Prosthecobacter sp. | reverse complement strand
GGCCTGCGTAGGCCTGGGCGATCGGCTCGGCACCGTCAGGCACCGCATTGCCGGCAAACAGCGCGGCGCCATCGGCGCTTCGCAGGGCGTCGGCTTTCAGGCCCAGTTCGTCGGCGAGCGCGTCGTTGAGGAACAGCAGCCGTGGCGCAGGCACCGCGGCAGGCCTTTCCGCCATCACCTATGAGAACCGGGACGATCAGCATTCGCCGCTGAATGCGCCCAAGTATCCGCAGCTCGAAATCTTCAAACACGACGCCACGAGCGGCGCCCCGAAAGGTCTCGCCTCTCAACTGCGCCTGAGGCCGACGGTGGGAAATTGCTCCATGGCCGCAGGGGCAACTCAAGGCGGCAGTCTGCCGCGCCTCTACCAGATGGAGCCAGGAGGCACCCAGTTTCAGATGATGCAGTATCTGGCGAATAACCTGATGATTTACCCGGAGCATCAGGATCACGACATCGGTGCTAATGGCGTCGGTGGTTATGGTGATCTTTTCCCGATCAACAACTCATACTCCATCATCTCTCAGGGCTCCTCTTTGAGCGACATGCCTTTTGTAGAAGCCGTCTTGTCCACCATCGCCGCGTTTCCATCAGAGACTCAGGAAATGCTGATCAAACAGCGCGTCCTGATGCCCACGGTTCAGAGCATCTTCCGCAGATCAAACAAGATGGTCGTTAACGAACTGGACTATTTTTCCGGCAATGCGCATCCCGTCGTATTTGATTCCGCTAAGCTTGATGAAGAAAAGATGGTGCAGATAGCCCACAAAATGACTCCGGCTAAAATCCCGCCGCTGGTGCAGATCAGCGCTGTCGATGAGACTGAGCTCCTTGCGGGCAAAGACTTCTTTGAAAAGCCGAAGACCCTCACTCATAAACTCGCCGACACGCCCATGTCCATCGCCCGAGTCATGCGTGGATGTGTGGACGAGTACGGCATGTTGCTCTTTCTCGGCAAAACAGCAGACCTGATGAAGAGGCCAGTCAAAATCATGTTCCAAGTGCTGCAAGGCG
Organism: Prosthecobacter sp.; assembly: GCA_040081325.1. Lineage (GTDB taxonomy): Bacteria > Verrucomicrobiota > Verrucomicrobiia > Verrucomicrobiales > Verrucomicrobiaceae > Prosthecobacter. Next base: position 714 of record JBEBGU010000960.1, on the reverse strand, counting down.
ACCCGAAACTTGTGCGGCTCGACTACTCAGGAAAAAGCCCGTATGCACGACTCCGGGTGCGCTGGCATCCGCCTATGATCACCGCCACAGGCATCCGCAGCCATCGGGTGGACATCGCCGTCTTCGCCAGCAATGGCATCAGTGTCAGCGCGCCCGCGATCATCAGCTTCTACATGCTGCCGAATGAACGTCGTTTTTATGATCAGCGCGGCCTACTCACCGAGATCGAATATCAGGCAGCCAATCCTGACATAGGGCTACCAGTCACGAGCAAAGACACCCGCTGGCTCCGTGCCATGCTGGATGTCTCCATTGCTGGCGATGGCATGCGCAGCCAGCTTATGGAGAAGCTGCTCACCAACGAAGAGCGCATGGCCATCCAGGCCGTTTGGCTACCTTTGAACAAGCGCCTCCAAGTAATCAACAGCCTCGAAAAAGACCCAGTGCGCAAGGATGCAGCGATGAAAATGAAAGCCGACCTAGAGACTGACCTTGCCGCTGCTCTCGACAACAAATTACCAGGGGGGCGTGGCCTGACCGTGCGGAGCGCCATCGCCAGATCTCTTGATACCCTCAGCACCTTCCCCGACCTATATTTTTCCTATCAAAAAGAACTCACGGCACTCGCCACCAACTCGACCAAATCATCGGCAGCGGCAGACATACGCGCAGAGACCAAACGCCTGGTCGATCTCGGCATTTTGATCGAGCAAG
>JBEBGU010000203.1:0-6736 GCA_040081325.1 Prosthecobacter sp. | reverse complement strand
ATGGCAGAAAGGGATGAGTCGCGGCGTTAAACCCACTTCTCCCCCATGCATCGCCATCTCGCTCTCTTTCTTGTTTTCTCTAGCCTCACCAGCCTACGCGCTGATGAGGGGCATGATGGTCTGCCGGGCCACTCGCAGCACGGAGAAGCATTCAATGAAGGGCCGCGACAGGCAGCGGTGCTGATACCGGGATGTGGCAAGGTGAGCTTCCCGATCACGACGAAAAAGCCTGAGGCGCAGCAGTTCTTCAATCAGGGCGTGGGCCAACTTCATGGCTTCTGGTATTATGAAGCGGAGCGCAGCTTCCGGCAGGTGGCCACGCTGGACAAGGACTGTGCCATGGCCTTCTGGGGCATGGCGATGTCCAACGTGAATAATGAAAAGCGTGCCAAGGAATTTCTGAAAAAAGCCGTGGCACTCAAGGACAAGGCGAATGCTCATGAGAAGCTCTGGATCACGACGCTGGAGACTTTTTATAAAGAGGACAAGAACGACAAACGCGACAAGAAACAACGCGCGCTGGATTACATCAAAGATCTGGAAAACATCGTGCAGGAGCACCCGGCTGACCTTGAAGCAAAAGCCTTTCTTGTCTGGAAGATCTGGCAAGCGAACGGGGATGCTCCGATCACGAGTAACCAGGCTGTGGATGCGCTGATGGATCAGATCTTTGCGGTCAATCCTGAGCATCCTGCGCACCACTACCGCATTCATCTTTGGGATGGCAGTAAGCCAGTGCGGGCGCTGAAGTCGGCCGCACAGAATGGTCAATCGGCACCCGGAATCGCGCATATGTGGCACATGCCAGGGCACACGTTTTCAAAGCTGAAGCGCTTTGACGATGCAGCCTGGCAGCAGGAGGCGAGCACGCGCGTGGACCAAGCGCATATGATCAAGAACTGGATCTTACCCGATCAGATCCACAACTACGCCCACAATGAAGAGTGGCTCGTGCGCACCTTCAATGAACTGGGTCGGGCCAAGGACGCGCTCGGACTCGCGCGCAGTCAGATCCGCATCCCCCAGCACCCTGCTTTTAACACGCTCGATAAAGAGGGTGATACCGCCAGCTATGGCCGGACTCGACTGATCGAGACATTGATCAAATGGGAGCTGTGGGATGACCTGCTGAAGGAAACTAACAGCCCACTGATCTCCGCAGTCATCCAGCCCAGTCATGAGGCCACGCGGCTGCGGGCGCGGGGTCTGGCCTTCTATTTTAAAGAGGATGCCAAGTCCCTGGACGCCGCGATTGGCGCACTGGTCGAGGTGGAGGTGCAAGCCAAAGCAAAGAAGGACAAAGAAGCTAAAGAGGCGAAGGAGAAAGATGCCAAGGCGAAGAAGGATGAGGCAAAGCCAGCTCTGGCCGCAACGAAAGGCTCTGAGGCGAAGAAGGATGAGTCGAAGAAGGATGAGGCGAAGAAGCCTGAAGCAAAGCCAGCCGTCGTCGCGCCGAAAGTCTGTGAGGCCAAGAAGGGTGATGTGAAGTCTGTAGTACCGACTGTGAAGAAGGATGAAGCTAAGCCCGCGGATGTGGCGACGAAAGCTAAGGAGAGCGCGAAGAAGAAAGACTCAGTGGCAATGGCCCTAGCCGACCTTCGCGCCCTGCAAGCGGTGCTCTCGAAAGCTAAGACCGCTGCTGAAACAGTCGCGAAGGCCACGGACATGTCGAAGCCACTGCAAGCCAGCCTTTATCTCAAGCTAGGAGATAAAAAGAAAGCGGAAGAGCTGGTGAAAAACTATCCCCAGGATCTCGCTGGCCTCACCGCTAAAACTGAAATGCAGCAGGCGCTCGGCAAGACGGACGATGCCAAGAAAACCTTCGATCAGGTGCGCAAGCTTGCCTTTGCTTTGGACAGTAATCTACAGGTGAAGCTGCGGCTCGATAAGCTGGCAAAAACGTATGGCATCGCGGGCGAGTGGCGCGCACCAACGCCGAAGCGTGAGGACAGCGGCGTGCGGCCTGCTTTGGACACGCTAGGCCCGTTGTATTGGCACCCGCCAGCCGCACCGAAGTGGGAGGCTTTGACGCTGGAAGGTAAGCCTGCGGGCAGTGCCCAATTTGCGGGTAAGCCGCATGTGCTTATCTTTTATCTTGGCGCTGCCTGCACGCATTGCATGACGCAGGTGAATGCCTTTGCCAAAGCCGCACCGGATTATGAAAAGGCAGGCATCTCACTCGCCGCGATCACCTTGGAACCGCTGTCACTTGCCAGTCGCATCACTGAACAGATGAGCACGAAGAAGCTGCCGCCGTTTCCAATCTACTGCGATCCCAGCCAAGCTGTGTTCAAGACCTTCCGAGCCTATGACGACTTCGAGCAAGAACCCCTTCATGCCGCCATGTTGATCGATGCTAAAGGCCGCCTGCGCTGGTTTGACATTAGTTGGCAGCCCTTTACCGACACCGCCTTCCTCCTCAAAGAAGCGCAGCGCTTGTTGAAGCTGCCTGAGGATTAGATTTGCTGGCTTGGCACCCCATAGGTGGTGCCGAATGAGAGGCAAGCCCTTTGGGCTTGAGTGATAGTAGCTGTAAGCGGCATTGCACTTATCACCAAGGTGCAGAGCCCCGCTTGACGCAGAGGCGCGTCCATCTATCCTCCGCGCCCGTTTTCTATCCCCACCCAAAACACTATGAGCACACCTACCACGCATGACTTCCAGGCCGAGGTAAAACAGGTCTTGGACATCGTCATCCACAGCCTCTACACCGACCGCGAAATTTTCATCCGTGAACTCGTTTCCAATGCGGCGGATGCGCTGGAAAAGATGCGCCTGACTCAGCTCACGGAGAATGAGGTCTTCGGCGCGGAGCTGCCGCTGGACATCACGATCACCACGGATGAAGCCGCTGGCACGCTGACGATTGCAGATCACGGTATCGGCCTGACGCGCGCTGAATTGGTGGAGAATCTGGGCACCATCGCGCACTCGGGATCGAAGGCTTTTGCCGCTGCACTGAAGAACGCGGGCAAGGGCGGTGATGCCTCGCTGATCGGGCAGTTTGGCGTCGGTTTCTACAGCGCCTTCATGGTGGCGGATGAAGTGAAAGTGTACACCCACTCCTGGCGTAAAGGCGGCGAGCATCTCGTCTGGTCCAGCAGTGGCGCGGGCACTTACACGATTGATGAAGCACCGGATCAGACACGCGGTTGCCGTATCGTCATCACGCTGAAGGAGGATGCCAAGGAGTTCGCTCAAGCACATCGCGTGCGCAGCATTCTGGGCAAGTACTCGAACTTCGTCGGCTTCCCGATCCAGCTCGATGGCGAAGTGGTGAACACGGTCGAGGCGATCTGGTTGAAGAACAAAGATGAGATCACGGATGAGCAATACAAAGCTTTCTATCAGTTCACCTCCCACGCCTTTGATGAGCCGAGCTATCGCCTGCATTTGCAGGCGGATGCGCCGCTGGTGATCAATGCGCTGATCTTCCTGCCTGAGCAAAATATGGAACTTTATGGCATGGGCCAGATGGAGCCAAATGTCGGCCTGTATTGCAAGAAGGTGCTGATCGACGCGCACCCGAAGAAGCTGCTGCCTGACTGGATGCGCTTCGTGCGTGGCGTTATCGACAGTGAAGATCTGCCGCTGAACATCTCCCGTGAGTCCATGCAGGACAGCGCGCTGGTGCGCAAGCTAGGTGACGTGGTGACGAAACGCCTGCTCAAATTCATCGATAAAGAGGCTCAGGACGACGCGAAGAAGTATCAGGAGTTCTACACCAAGTTCAGCCGCTTCTTCAAAGAAGGCGTGGCCACGGATCACACCAATCGTGACGCCATCGCCAAGCTGCTGCGCTTTGAATCCAGCCTCACCGACAAAGGCGAGATCGTGGGTCTCGGCGACTATGTTAAGCGCATGAAGGATGACCAAAAAGCAATCTATTATCAGGTTGCCCCGAGCCGCAGCACCATTGAGAGCGGGCCGTATGTCGAGGCCTTCAAGTCGAAGGGCTACGAGGTGCTCTATCTCTATGACAACATCGACGAATACGTGGTGAGCAGCCTGCGCGAGTTTGAAGGCAAGCCGCTCCAGTCAGTGAACTCGAATGAAGTCGATCTGGGTGATGTCGCCAACGAAGGCGATGCCCTGAGCGAAGCTGACACCACGACGCTGTGTGACTGGCTGAAGACCACTCTGGCGGAAGGCGTGGAAGAAGTCCGCAGCGGCAAGCGCCTCGTCAACAGCCCCGCTTTGGCGATCACGCCTGATGGCGAGATGACGCCGCAGATGCGCCAGATGATGAAGGCCATGAAACCTGAAGAAGTCGAAGCACCGAAGGTCATTCTCGAAATCAATCCGCGTCACGAAATCGTGAAGAAGCTCGCCGCGCTTAGTTTGAGCGATTCGGAAAGTGCCAAGGTCATCGCCGAGCAGATCCTCGACAACGCACTGCTTAGCGCCGGGCTGCTTGATGATCCCCAGCGCATCGTCGCCCGCACCGAGAAGATCATGGCGCGACTGCTCAACAAGGAGTGAGTCGCCGTAGCCGCCTGCGCCAGCAGGTGGCTCTGTGACGCAGCGTGCCTCCACCAAAGCACCATTACGGTAGCCGCCTGCGCCAGCAGGTGGCCGGGGTTGGGTCTCTTCACGGCTCGTGAGTCAGACCACGCCCTGGTGGGCGCGGCTACTCTTGGCGGACGCGGCGACACAATCTCGAAAAACAGAATTGCTAACCAATCCACGGTTCAGCAGACTCTGAGGCATGTCCGAGGACTTGCCGACCATACAGCATGACAACTTGCAGCGTTTGGCCGCAAGCGCTTACCAGGGTAGAGCCATCGTTCATTGGACGCTGACGGTGAAGGATCGATCCACGGGTTGGTTGACACCGAATTTTCACGCCCGGCTCCGGTGGCTCCTGCTGCATGGCTGTGCCCGGTATGACGTGGCCTGTCCCATCTATTGCCTGATGCCCGATCACGCGCACCTGCTGATCGTTGGCTGGACACAAGAAGCCGATCAGCGCCTGTTCATGCCCTTCTTGCGCAAGCACACGCAGATCCTGCTCGCCGAATCCGGCTGTGCCTGGCAAAAGCAGGCCTATGACCATGTTCTGCGCCCGCAGGAAAGTGACCGCTATGCCTTTGAAGCACTGGCTCACTACATCCGCCAGAATCCTGTCAGAGCGGGACTGGTCCAAGAAGCTGACGCATGGGCTTATTCGGGCAGTGTCATCCCTGGTTATCCTGAACTGACGCTGAAGATGCCGGACTACTGGACTCGCTACTGGCGTCTCGTGGCTTCCAGAAACGGCCTGTAGCTGACTGCGCCCCGTAGCCGCCTGCGCCAGCAGGTGGCTCTGTGATGCGAGGTGAACGCAAACCACCACGCCTTGGCAGGCGAGGCTACAGGGTTCGAGTAGCCGCCTGCGCCAGCAGGTGGCTCTGTGAGATGAGGTGAACGCAAACCACCACGCCTTGGCGGACGCGGCTACGTCCTACTCAGCAGGCTCCATCGTGGCCTTCATCGGGCCTTGGCTCTCTTTCATGCGAGGGTCGGCACCGTACTCGTGGATCTGTTCCACGCGCAGTTCGGCGAGCTCTTTGTGACAGGTGGCGACGATGACGCGCCCGCTTTCATCCACCTCGCAGGCCATCTTGTAGCCTTTGTCGAATTCGTAGCCAAAGATGGCCGTCAGCATCTCGATCACATACTCATAGCTGTGCGTGTCGTCGTCATGCAGGATCACATGATAGGGCGGCTCCAGCTCGGGCTTGAGCTTTGGCGGTGATGGACGCACGACGGGTCGTCCGGGTTTCACCGGGGCTTCCGTGGCATTGCGTATCGACTTCAACATCATGGCGCATCATGCACTCGGAGCTGCCTTGTCTCAACCGCCCGGATGCAAAGAGGCGGGATTCTTTTCAGAACCCCGCCTCGCGGAAATCAATCTCGAATCGGTCAGCGACTAGGCCGGATCTTTCTTCGGGGCTTCGCCTTCGGCCTCAGGACGTGAGCGACCGGAGCCGCCTTTGTCACCTTCACCGCCGGGTGGGCGACGGAAGCCGCCGCCTTCACCACCTTCACCGCCCGGGCGACGTGTGCCGCTAGGGCCACCCTGTCCGCCTGGGCCTCCAGGTCCACCGGGGCCGCGCATCATGTTTCTCATGCGCTCCATGCCTGATTTCATCTCGTCTTTGCTCACCTTGCCGTCTTGATTTTCATCCATGTGACCAAAGCGTGTCTCGATCTCCTGCTTGGAGAACTCGGCATACTCTTCCTTGTCCACGCTGCCGTCGGCATTCTTGTCCATGCGGCCATAGATCTCGTCGAGATTGAAGCCACTAGGTCCGCCTGGACCACCAGGAGGTCCACCTTGCGGGCGAGCTCCTTCAGGACGTGGCGCTGGCCGCTCGCCTTCGGGCTTCGGCATGGGCTTGTCGCCTTCTTTGTTATCGCCTGGTGGGCGTCGGAAGCCGCCGCTTTCACCACCTTCACCGCCGGGACGGCGCGCACCACCAGGGCCTCCTTCACCGCCAGCTCGGCCTTTCATGCCTTCGCGCATCTTTTCGGCGATCTGGCCCATCTCGGTCTGGTCCACGAAGCCGTCAGCATTCGCATCCATTTTGGAAAAGCGGTCGCCAGTGTCGCGCTTGGAGAATTCATCAAATTCAGCCTTGCTGATCTTGCCGTCGCTGTCGGCGTCAGCGCGTTTGAGGAAGTCTGCGAGGCGACCGCCGCCGCCCTCGCCTTTAGGTGCGCCGTCTTGAGCGACAGCGTTGCTGGCGCT
>JBEBGU010000959.1:0-1736 GCA_040081325.1 Prosthecobacter sp. | reverse complement strand
GCGTGGCACAATGTCACCTGCCTGCTTGATGTCACCACGCACGAGTAGCGGACTGTTGATCGGGCGATCACGATCCAGCAAGCCCATGGCAAGCGTGCGTGGTGTGCCATCGCTATAAAACAAATCGAGGTCCGCTTTGACCGACTCCGCACGATCAAAAGAGCTGCGAATGCGCAGGAAATTCGACGCATTCTGCGAATCACGCTGGTTGGCACTCATCCCACGAACTTGATCTCGGATATTTGCTGCCGTGAGCGCCGCTTCGTCGTGTCTTTTCTTCAGTTCCGCATACTCGGAACCTGAGATCGCCGCGAGCGCAGAGGTGGCCGATGCCTCGCGATCCAGCTCGATCAGACTACTCGTATTCGCGTTCTGCAACTGACTGTAGGTTCCAAAAAGCGTCTCACTGCTCAGAAAGATTCCCGCGAGCGCATAGTAGTCGCGTTGAGTCACGGGATCGAATTTGTGATCGTGGCAGCGCGCACAAGCCAGTGTCAGGCCGAGCATGGATTGCGACATCGCATCGATCTGCTCGTCCACCAGATCCATGGCGAACTGGCGCTTGTCGCGATTGTTATGGCCTTTCGAGCCGATGGCCAAAAAGCCCGTGGCCACAATTTTCTGAGCCTGATCGCGCTTGCTGTCGAATTTCATCAGATCACCCGCGATCTGTTCTTTGAGAAACTGATCGTAAGGCTTGTCGCGATTGAAGGCATCGATCACGTAATCGCGATAACGCCAAGCGTGTGGATAGAGCACGTTCACCTCCTTGCCGCTGCTTTCACCGTATCGTGCCACATCCAGCCAATGACGGCCCCAACGCTCACCGAAACGTTGAGAGTCGAGATACACATCAATGACACGTTTCACCGCATCCGGCGAAGTGTCCGCTAGGAAGGCCTTCACTTCGTCAGGCGTCGGCGGTAGGCCAGTAAGATCAAAAGCGATCCTCCGAATCAGAGTAGCTCGGTCAGCGTCCTTCACGGGATTCAGTCCCTGCTTCTCCATTCCAGCCAGGATGAAAGTGTCGATGTCGGACTTTGCCCAGCCTTCGGTTTTGACCGCTGGCGGCGCTTGATGCACAGGCTTCTGGAATGACCAGTGCTTGCGGCCTTCATCCATGTTGATCTCGCGCCTACCACCCGTTGCATTCGCCACTTTTTGTTCGCGTGGATCGGGAGCGCCCATCTCGATCCATTTCTTAAAATTGGCCAGCACTTCAGCCGAAAGCTTTTTCTTGGGGGGCATCTGCATGTCCTCGTTCTGCCAGGAAATCGCCTCGTAGATAGAGCTCTCCGAGAGATTCCCCGGCGTCACTCCCGCATGACCGGACTCACCACCGATGACTACGCCATGATTGGTATCCAGCGTCAGGCCACCTTTGATCTTCTCCGAGTCGGACGAGTGGCATTTGTAGCAGTGCTCCACCAGCACCGGGCGGATGTTCTTCTCAAAGAAGTTGAACTGATCCGCCGAGATGCCCGCATGAGCACTCGATGTCGTATCTTCAGCCGCCAAGGTGGCAAGAGGCAGAAGCAGCAGGGTAAAGAAAACCTTCATAATCAGCAGGGGTTTGGAACGCCTGCTGTAACTCTGCCGCTATGAAAAGGTTTCGTTCTGAATGTCGAACGAGCGCCTCAATTCAGCTTCCAGAGCGTCTTGTCGCTGCGCACATAGACCGCGCCATTGCTGATCGCGGGCGTGCAAAGGATGGTTTCCTTGAGCTCGATGGTGTG
>JBEBGU010000202.1:0-6744 GCA_040081325.1 Prosthecobacter sp. | reverse complement strand
GCCTCCTGCGACTGGAGCCGCGAGCGCTTCACCTTTGACGACGACTACAACGCCTGCGTCATGCGCGTGTTCGTCGATCTCTACAAAAAGGGCCTCATTTACCGTGGCAAGCGCATGGTGAACTGGTGCCCGTCCTCCCTCACCGCGCTCAGCGATGAGGAGGTCGTCATGAAGGCGCAAAACGCCATCATGTATCACTTCAAAGTCGAGGTCGTCGAAGAGCCCGGCACCTGGCTCACCATCGCCACCACGCGGCCAGAAGTCATCCCGGGCGATCAGGCCATCGCCGTGAATCCGAAGGACGAGCGCTATGCGCATCTCATCGGCAAACACGTGCGCCGTCCGCTGCCGGTCGAAGATCAGGCGCTGCTGCCGATCATCGCCGATGAGCATGTCGATTTCACCTTCGGCACCGGCGTGCTGAAGGTCACGCCCGCGCATGACAAGGCCGACTTTGAGATCGCGCAGCGTCACAACCTGCCCGCGGTCGATGTCATGCATCCGAACGGCGTGCTCAACGAGCTCGCTGGCAAGGACCTCGCCGGCATGGAGCGCTTCGCCGCCCGCAAACGCGCTGCCGAACTGCTCGCGGAAATCGGCAGCCTCGTCAAAGAAGAGCCCTATCAGAACAACCTCGGCTACTCCGAGCGTGCCGACGTGCCGATCGAGAGCCGCTTGAGCGAGCAGTGGTTCCTCAAATACCCGAGCGTGAAGGAAAGCCAGGCCGTCGTGGCCAATGGCGAGATGAAATTCCACCCCGACCGCTGGGCGAAGGTCTATGACCATTGGATGACCGGCCTGCAGGATTGGTGCATCAGCCGCCAGGTGTGGTGGGGGCATCGGATTCCGGTGTGGAGTGCTATTGATGGCAAGGGCTGGACGCTCGCCGAACATTTGCCTGCTGACGTTGCTACCGCTTTGTTTCAGAGCTCAGCCTCCGATGGCACGGGCTTTGTTGAGCATAGTTTTTCTGGTATTGAAGGACATACTACCCTTCTCAAACAAGTTTCGCGGACAGAAGGCGAAGTTATTCGGGCAGCAACCATTTCACGCGAAGAGGCTAAGGCTATCGAAGCACGTGGCTTCACCCAAGACCCCGATGTCCTCGACACCTGGTTCAGCTCCTGGCTGTGGCCCTTCGCCACGATGGGATGGCCGGAGAAGACCTCCACGTTGAAGGCATTCTACCCCACGACCGATCTCGTCACGGGGCCGGACATCATCTTCTTCTGGGTCGCCCGCATGATCATGGCGGGCTTCGAGTGGATGGGCGAGCTGCCGTTCAAGAACGTTTATTTCACCGGTATCATCCGCGACAAGCAGGGCCGCAAGATGTCCAAATCGCTCGGCAATTCGCCCGATCCGCTGGAGCTCATCGCCAGCTACAGCGCGGATGCGTTGCGCTTCGGCATCATGCGCAGTGCGCCACTCGGTCAGGACATCTGCTTCGACGACAAGAACGTCGAGCTCGGCCGCAACTTCTGCACCAAGCTCTGGAACGCCGCCCGCTTCCGCCAGATGCAAGGCGGCGAGGTCGAGACCGAGATCAGCGCCGCCCTCCTCAGCAGCGACGACAAATGGCTCCTCCTGCGCCTCAACACCGCCATCGCCGAGGTCAGCACCGCTTTGGAAGAATACCGCTTCAGCGACGCCACCGCCACGCTCTACCGCTTCTTCTGGAGCGAGTATTGCGACTGGTACATCGAGGCCAGCAAAGCCGTGCTCCAAGGCAGCGATGAGAAGCGCAAAGCCAACACGCTCGCCGTCATCGACTTCGTGCTCGGCCACACGCTGCGCCTCTTCCATCCCTTCATGCCCTTCATCACCGAGGAGCTGTGGCATGGCATGGGCTTCAACACCGACCTTCCCGAAAACCAAGGCGGCAAGAGCATCATGTTCGCCCCTTGGCCGAAGCCGCTGGATGAAGATGAACTCGCCCACTTCGGCATCCTCCCCGAGGACGAAAAGACGGCGAATGACAAGTATGAAGCCGTGAACCTTGGCCGTGGGCTGAAGAGCACCTTCAACATCAACAAGCGCGTCCGTTTCGTCCTGCAACCTAGCCAGGAACTGCCTGCGCACGAAATCGAAGTCCTGCGCATCCTGCTCAATGCGGAGCCGCTCGATGTCGATGCCGCTTATGTGCCCACCAAAGGCACACCCAGTGCGATCACACCGCTCGGGACGATCTTCCTGCCGCTTGATGGCATCATCGATGTCGAGGCGGAGCGCGTGCGTGTGGGCAAAGAGCTGGCCAAAGTCGAATCCGAGCTGGAGAAAGTCATCGCCAAGCTCGCCGACGAAAACTTCACCGCCAAAGTCCCGCAAAAGGTGCTCGACGAGCATCAACTGCGGAAGACCGACTGGCAGGAGAAGCTGGCGAAGCTGCGGGAAATGATGGCCGCGCTGGGGTAGGGTACTTTGCGATCAAGGGATGCTTGCAGACATCGGATGCTTCCGGCGTGCCCTCCGGGACGCCCGTCAGAAAATTCAGGGGCGTGTGTCTTCGTCCGGTGGTTCCCGGTCGCTACCGCGACCTTCACCACCGGCTACCGGCCATCAAGCCTCCGGCTTGAAATGAAGTGCTATTCTTGTTCGTCTCTCGATTGCCTTCACTCTCTCCGGGCCGGAGGCCCGGCGGCTGGTAGCCGGTGGTGAAGCGGAATCGCGAAGCGATGCAGCGTGAACCACCGGATAACGATCACACGCCATGCCCCAACAAGGGATGCGTCCTGGAGGGACGCTGGAAATCGGCTCCGACACCCCGCATTGCAATGTCACCTTCCGGCGTGCCTGCCGGGACGCCTGCCTGAAAACATGGCGGTGCGTTTCGTGATCCGGTGGTTCTCGGTCGCTAACGCTCCCTTCACCACCGGCTACAGGCCGTCGAGCCTCCGGCTCGGGTGGCTATGATCACCTTTATCCAAGATAGGGCGCTCACCAAAGATACCGCTCGTCATACTCGATGAGGCCTATCTTGAGCATCTCCACATACTCGACCTGATAGGAGTGGGTGCGATGCCTCTCCTCCTGATTCAAGACGTAAGCGCGTGCTCGCTCCAGATCTCGCGCACCGACGGTGAAAGCTCCGTAGCCTTCCTGCCAAGCGAATCCGGGCATACGCAACTCTTCGTGAATCCATCGTGAAGACACGCTTTTCAAACGCTGCATCACATCTGCCAAGCTGTGGGTGGGTTTCAATCCGGCGAGGACATGAACGTGATCTCCCACGCCACCCACGGCATGGCAGAAACCGCCCTCGGTGCGCAGGCAGCCACCGAGGTATTCATGGATGCGGCTGCGCATCTCCGCTGGGAACCATTCCTCACGGTTCTTGGTGCTCCAGACGAGGTGGTAATGCAACGAGGTGTGGGTCGAAGGCATGGCGGTAGCTTCCAGCGTCTCTGCCGGGACGCCAACCTCTTTTGTTCGGGACACATTTTGTCGTCCGGTGGTTCTCGGTCGCTAACGCTCCCTTCACCACCGGCTACAGGCCGTCGAGCCTCCGGCTCGGGGATGAGGGGCTATTCTTGTGCGTCATTGGATCGCCTGCATTCTCTTCGGGCCAGAGGCCCGGTGGCGGGTAGCCGGTGGTGAAGCGAGGCTTGGCGAGCGGGAACCACCGGACAACAGGCCACACCCCAACAAGGGATGCGTCCCGGAGGGACGCTGGAAGGAAAAGGCGCGACCTCCGGTGGGGAGATCGCGCCTTGAGGGGGATTCGCGGTGCAACGGATTACAGACCGGCTTCGATGAGCTTCTCGAGCTTGACGATGTCTTTGCCGAAGTTGCGGATGCCTTCGGCGGTCTTTTCGGTGGCCATGGCGTCTTCGTTGAAGAGCCAGCGGAAGGTTTTCTCGTCGCTGCCGATGCGGTCGATCTTGAGGGACTTGGCGTTGGCGGCGTTGAGCTTGGCGGTGAGCGGCTCTTCAGAAGCCTGGAGTTCGCCGAGCAAACCGGGGCTGATGGTGAGGAGGTCGCAGCCGGTGAGTTCGGTGATCTCGCCTTTGTTGCGGAAGCTGGCGCCCATGACTTCGGTCGTGTAGCCGAAGTGCTTGTAGTAGTTGTAGATTTGGGTCACGGACAGAACGCCGGGATCTTCGGTGGCACCGTAGTCTTTGCCGGTGCTCTTCTTGTGCCAGTCGAGGATGCGACCGACGAAGGGGGAGATGAGTTTGATGCCGCCTTCTGCACAGGCGACGGCCTGGGCGAGGCTGAAGAGGAGAGTCAAATTGCAGTTGATGCCTTCCTTTTGCAGGACTTCGGCGGCTTTGATGCCTTCCCAAGTGGAGGCGATCTTGATGAGGATGCGCTCGCGGCCAATGCCGGCGGCTTCATACATGCCGATGAGCTGGCGGGCTTTGTCCAGATTGCCCTGGGTGTCGAAGGAGAGACGGGCATCGACTTCGGTGGAGACGCGACCTGGGACGATCTTGAGGATTTCGAGACCGAAGAGAATGAGGATGCGGTCCATGATGGCCTCAACTTTAGCTGGGCCAGTGAGGGAGCTGCCTTTGTGCTCGGCGATGGCCTGATCGACCAAAGATTTGTACTCGGCCTTCTGGGAGGCCTGGAGGATGAGGGACGGGTTGGTGGTGGCGTCCTGGGGCTTGTAGGCCTTCATGGCCTCGAAGTCGCCAGTGTCTGCCACGACGATGGTGTGTTGCTTGAGCTGATCGAGCTGATTCATATGCGTGTTTTTGGGGCCCCGAGAATAGAGGCAAGATGCTTGGATGCAAGCGGTGGTCTGGTGGGTGGGCGACTGGGATGATGCAACTTTTGAATCCAAGCCAATCGTGGGATTCATGGACGCAGTTCGTTTGATTGAGATGACATCTTTTTAGATGACGCTTCGTTTTGGATAGCCCAAACTGACGCTCCTTTATGATAAACAACCCAACTCGCCGCTCTTTCCTGCGCCATACGGCACTGGCCACCACTGCTCTGTCTGCCTCCCGTGTGCTGGGGGCGAATGATAAGATACGAATCGCGAGCATCGGGCTGGGCGGTCAGGGATCTGGCAATGCGAGCCGGATGGCGAAGGTGCCGGGTGTTGAGATCGCCTACCTTTGTGATGCGGATACGGTGGCGCTGGACCGGGCAAAGAAGGTTTACCCAAATGCGAAGACAACGCAGGATCTGCGCAAGGTGATGGAGGACCCGACGATCGATGCGGTGGTGGTCTCGACGGGTAATCATTGGCATGTGCTGGCCTCGATCTGGGCGATCCAGGCGGGGAAAGATGTGTATGTGGAGAAGCCGGTTTCGCACAATATCTGGGAAGGTCGCCAACTGGTGAAGGCTGCGCGGAAGCACAACCGGATCGTGCAGGGCGGCACGCAGCAGCGCAGTGATCCTTTTCACCTGGAGCTGAAGGCGTATCTGGACTCGGGCGCGCTGGGTAAGATCAAGTATGTGCGCTGCAATCACTACGGGATGCGGGCGACGATCGGTAAACGCGACACGCCGATCACGCCACCGACGACGGTGGATTACAATCTGTGGCTGGGCCCTGCGCAGGACATCCCGATCCTGCGGGAGAAGTTCCACTATGACTGGCACTGGAACTGGAACACGGGGAACGGTGAGCTGGGGAACTGGGGGCCGCACATCTTGGATGATCTGCGCAATGTGGTCTTCCGCGATAAGATCGCGCTGCCGAAGCGTGTGCTCGCTGGTGGGGGCCGCTTTGGCTGGAATGATGCGGGCGAGACGCCGAACACGCACTTCATGTACATCGACACAGGGGACGTGCCGGTGGTGATGGACGTGCATAATCTGCCACGGCAGAAGGGTATGAAGGCGGGTGATGTTTACCGCCGCCGCCGGACGAGCGCTTTCATGGTGATCGAATGTGAAGGTGGCTACTATGAAGGAGGCCGCGGTGGTGGCTCGGCGCATGATGCGTCGGGGAAGGTGATCCAGAAATTCAAGGGCGATGGCGGGGGGAAACACGCGGCGAATTTTATCGCCGCAGTGCGCAGCCGGAAGAGTGAGGAGCTGAATGGTGAGATCGAGAAGATCCATTATTCCAGCGCCTGGTGCCATTTGGGGAACATGTCATGGAGACTCGGTCAGGGCGGCGATTACGATCAGGCAAAGGCTCAGCTCAAAGATTTCCAGCCGTGGCAGGAAGTGATCGAGGATCTGCCAGCACACTTGCTGGCGAATGAGATTACTTTGAAAGCAGGTGACCTGCGTGTGGGCACGATGCTGGAGATCGATGCTGAGAAGGAAACGCTGATCGGACCGACGGCGACGCCTGAGGCGCTGGCGCTGCTGAAGCGGGAGTATCGTGCAGGCTTCGAGGTGCCAGAGATGGTGTGAGGAGTTGAGAATCCTTTTGCACAGGGGCGGCGTAGCCCGCATAGCTCCCGCCCCACTTTTACCCGAACGGATCAAACCATGCCTACCTACGATTACGAATGCCAGAGCTGCGGACACAAGTTCGAGACGCGCCAGTCCATGAAGGACCCGCATCTGACTGACTGCCCCAAGGAAGGCTGCCCCGGGCCGCTGAAGCGCCTCATCGGACTCGGTGCGGGGCTAATCTTCAAAGGCAGCGGCTTCTACATCACGGATTATCGCAGTGACAACTACAAGGCCGGAGCCAAGAAGGACTCGGACTCTGGATCAGCAAGCACGAGCACATCGGCGAGTCCGCCTGCCAGCACCCCGGCTCCAGCGAAGCCGGCATCTCCGCCTGCTCCCTCACTCGTGTGCGCTTAGCACTTGCCGCCCTGC
>JBEBGU010000201.1:0-6751 GCA_040081325.1 Prosthecobacter sp. | reverse complement strand
TCATGACCTTGGCCAAACTTTCCTGGGGCCTCTGCTACGGTCTTGGTTTCGGAGCCGGCATCGGCTGGGTGTTTCATCGCGCGCGGGTTGGGGCTTGAGTTAGAAACTCAGACTGAGCGTCTCTGCATTTGATCCCGGCGTTTTGCCTGCTAAAGGACGGTCCACCCATGGCCCTCGCAAAGATCACCCAAGTTTCCGGCACCGCCGTCCACGTCACAGGTTCAGACATCGACACTGACCGCATCATCCCTGCTCGCTTCATGAAGTGTGTGACCTTTGATGGTCTGGGTGAGTTCGCTTTCTACGATGTACGTTTTGATAAGGACGGCAAACCGACTGGTCATCCTCTTGATGATCCACGATTCAAGGGTGCGTCCATCCTGCTTTCCGGCACCAACTTTGGCTGTGGCAGCTCCCGTGAGCACGCACCCCAGGCACTTTATCGCTTCGGCTTCCGTGCCGTCATCGCCCAGAGCTTTGCTGAGATTTTCTTTGGTAACTGCACCACGCTGGGCATTCCCTGCGTCTTGGCCACAGCTGAAGACATTGCCAAACTCGCTGCGGCGGCCGAGGCTGATCCAAAGCTCGAAGTCACGGTCGATGTCGCTAATCGCCAAGTGGTTTTTGGTAGTGATAGCTTCAGTGTCACCATTCCGAGCACCTCACATGATGCACTAACGAGTGGCAAATGGGACCCCATCGCTGAGCTGCTCGAAGCTAAGGATGCCATTCACGAACGCATGACCGCACTTGGCTTTGCCACTGCTTGATTCATTTCAACAACCTCTGCGCTATGAGCAATGTCCCTGACCAACTTCACTATCGTGACTCCCATGAGTGGGTCGATCTGACTCAGGCTGTCTCTCCGGTCGGTATCTCTGATCATGCGCAAGCTGAGCTGACCGATGTCGTCTTTGTCGAGTTGCCGAAGCTCGGTGCTGTGACCGCTGGTCAGCAGGTCTGCGTCATTGAGTCTGTGAAAGCCGCTAGCGATATTTATGCGCCTGTCAGTGGTGAGATCGTCGAGATTAATAACGAACTCACAGCAAACCCAGGCCTGATCAATACTGATCCCTACGCTGCCGGCTGGATCTTCAAGATCAAGGCAAGCAGTGCCGACGCATCAGGTTTGATGGATGCGGCTGCCTACCGTGCGCACATCGGCTGATTATTAGCCGCTACTGTTTCACAGCATCTGCACGGTCCGTTCGATCCGGCGCAGGGTGCTGCTTTGGCCGATGAGATGAGCGATGGTTGTAACGCCGGGGCCGCGTGCCTGACCGCTGAGGGCAAAGCGCAGCAATGGCATGAGTGCTCCCGCTTTGACTGAGGCGATCTTGGCGGCTTCTTCGATGGCGGTCTGGATACTCGCTTCAGTCCAATCGCTGTGTGTGGCGAGGGCTGATGCGGCGGCGTTTAAGAGCGCGGCGTTTTCAGGCTTGGCTTTGAGCTTGGTCACAACGTCGTTTTCATACGAGTAGTCTTCGCGGAAGAAATAATGCACCCAGGCCGGGATCTCGGTGAGGAGACTGACTTTTTCCTTCACACTGAAAACGGCAGCAGCGGCGATTGAGTCGTCAGTGATGATGAGACCTGCCTTATCAAGGAAAGGACGTGCAGCAGCAAGCAGGGCTTCGGGGGGTAGTTCACGAAGATACTGGGCGTTAAACCACTGGCACTTGTGCATGTCGAAGCGTGCGTTGGAGCTGTGGATCTCAGCGGGATCAAAGAGTGAGACCAGTGTTTCGGAGCGGAGTTTTTCACCCTCGGTGCGCGGGGTCCAGCCGAGCATGGCTAGGTAGTTGAACACAGCTTCGGGCAGGAAGCCCTCATGCATGTAACTCTTTTCGATCGCGCTACCTTCGTCACGTTTGCTCATCTTTGTGCCATCAGGATTCAAGATAAGCGGGATGTGGGCATAGGTCGGCGGTGTGGCGTCGAGCGCATTGAAGAGGTCGATGTGTTTCCAAGTATTCGACAGATGATCTTCACCGCGGAAGACGTGAGTCATGCGCATTTCAATGTCATCGACGACATTAACGAAGTGAAAGATGTAGCTGCCATCGGGACGGCGAATGGTCATGTCAGGCTCCTCGGTGGGTGCGAATGTGACATCCCCACAAACGAGATCATGCACGGTGATCGCGGTGCGGCTGAATTTGAAACGCACGGCTCCATTGTCCTCAGTATAGACATGGCCAGCGGCTTCGAGCTTGGCAAAGTAGGCGTCGTAGATGGACTTACGTTGGCTTTGAAAATAGGGGCCGTAGTCGCCGCCGACATCTGGGCCTTCATCCCAATCGAGACCGAGCCAGCGCAGACCTTTGAGGATGCCTCTAGCGGCTTCCTCCGTATTGCGTGCACCATCAGTGTCCTCAATGCGGAGGATGAAGGTGCCACCGAGGTGGCGGGCATAGAGCCAGTTGAACAGAGCAGTGCGGGCACCGCCGACATGGAGGTCACCGGTGGGCGAAGGAGCGAAGCGTACGCGAATCATAGGAAGGGGCGCTGACATGAATGCAGATCAGTGTCAGCGTCCACTGCGAGATACCCGTCTGCTCGGGTATAAGTTTGTCTGCCTAGTGAGTGGCTCTTACTTCCGGTCGAAGAAGGATTCTTCTTCTCGGTCAGCCACCTTTAAGTAGCGATAGAAGACCTCGAGCTGAAGAGTGCAGAGGCACTGGCGATAGACTGGATCAGGGGCATCACCACCAGGCCAGTTAGGGCGGCCTTTCTTGAAGCTGCCATCTGGGTTTTGATTGGCGAGGATCTGCGGAAGGAACATCGAGTTGTAGAATTTCCATTCGTCACCACCGGCCTGGAAGAAGGCCTGCGTGTAGTAGTACCAGCAGTAAAGATTGCAATTTTTGTTCCAGTCCAGCGGCTCGGCCTCGAGGAATTTGTGGAGGAAGTCGATGGAGTCTTTAATGGCCTTGGTCTTGCCCTTGGAGGCCGTCTGTAGCGCCAGCGTACCTGCGCCGGTGAGGCTCCACTGGTTGTAATGCTTGTCGCGATCAGCTCCGCCGAACCCGCCATCCTTGGTCTGCTTGGAAAGCACATAGTCCACGCACTTGTCGAGCGCGCTGTGCAGGCCGTCGATCTTCAGGCTGCTGTTCTTTGCCGCCTTCAGTGCTTGGAACTGCCAGCCAGCCACGGAGAGGTCTTCACCAGGGCTTTCCTTCCAATAGCCGTAAGGAGCGCCTTTATCGACACCACCGTAGCTCCAGGAACCGCGCTTGTTCTGATTGTCGATGATGAGCTTCACACCTTTCACAAAGGCGTCTTTCATCCCTGGGAGTTCTTTGCTACCAAGACGAGCCAGCGTGTACATTTCACCTAGCGCGTATGTGGCGATGCCGTGAGCATAAGTGCTGCCCCCGCTTTTGATTTCTTCGCCGATGTAGCCGTACTCGTTCTTTTTCGACAGCTCGATGAGATACATGATACCGCGCATCACCGTGTCGCCATAAAAGGGAGATTCTGGGGTCTCGCAGCGGCCGAGGTAGCACAGTAGAGCGAGTCCTGTCATTGCGGCTTTGTTAGGACCGGGCCATGAGCCATCAGGATTCTGTTTCTGCTTCAGCCATTCCAGAGAGTTGGACACCGCGCGCTCACACTCAGGACTGCCACCATTTTGAGAGAGCTTTTGCAGGCGCTCTTGCGGTGAGCAGCGGCTACGCATGGAAGGTGGCAGACTCACGAATCCCTGCATGGCTCCCATGCCCATGCCGGTGCCGAATCCACCGCCGCTACCAGCTTTGCTAAAACCACCACTGCCAAGCGAGCCGCCGCCCATCATGGAACTCACATCTGGCACATCGAGAAGATCTGGTGGTGCATCGGGGAGTGAGATCGCCGAGTTCTGGCTCGTGCTCACGATCTTCTTCATGGGCACTGTCTTGTTGATCGCGGTACGTTTTTTCTGCTGGACCTTGTGCTTCATTTCAGCAGAGGCTTGCTGCCCCGCTGCAGAGCCACCTCCGGGCAAGAAATCGACTTGCTTTTGAATGAGCTGCGAACTCACCACGATCGCACCGCCAACGACGATGATGCCAGCATGAATGGCGAGACTCAGAGTCAAAGAACCACCGCCTACTTTGCGCCAGAACTTCACCAGACCATTGGCTGGCTTGGCGGCTTCGATATGCGTCAGGAGAGGCGGGTGATAAACTTCGCCCTCGTGATGCTCAAACACGGGCACTGCTTCGTGACTATCTGAAGGTGTGGCAGCAATGACGGGAAGTGTGGCCGCTGGAGCCGCTGAAGGCACGGGAAGGCTAGGTGCAGGTGCTAATGATGCAGCGGCGAGCGCGGGCGCGGAAGGCGGAGGCATCATGCCTGGCTGCATCGGATAACCCGGTGGGTAACCCATGGGCGGCTGGCCAGGGTAGCCCATTGGCTGCTGTGGGTAGCCTTGCGGCATCGGATAACCCTGAGGGGGCATCATGCCCGGCTGCATCGGATAACCGGGTGGGTAGCCCATCTGTGGCTGGCCTGGATACCCCATCGGCTGCTGCGGATAACCCTGAGGCATCGGATAGCCCTGGGGATATCCGGGAGGCATCATCCCAGGCTGCATTGGGTAACCCTGCGGGTAGGCCATCGGCTGGGTCACAGCTCCCATGTCCGGAATGGGGGGCTGAGGAGCGGCAGGAGAGGGTTGGTCAGAAGGTGTCTGCTTGGGGTCCATGAGGGTATAAAAAGTGTTCTAAAAACGACAATAGCGAAATGCCACCCTATCAGGCAAGCAAGGATTCACAATTTACTGACTAAAGTTGGGCGCTTGTGGAATCAAACCATCGCTAAAGGCAGTCGAAACTGTACTGCTTCTAGTGCACACTGCCTGTCTTCGATCACTTTCAATAAGGCATCAGTGTGATGCAGTATGTGTCCTTGATGGTCTGACCGACGGCAGTGCGGGTCATGAGTTCGAACTGCTCTGCCCATTTGCGCATGGCGGGAATGGCGTGGCCGTAAGGCTTAAAATCGCGCACACTGTAGAAGGTCATCTTATCGGCTTCGTTGTCGGCGAATTGGAAGAAGAGCTTGCCTGATTTCGAGTCGCGGACTTTACCCTCGATGGCCATGTTTCCTTTGGTGAAAATGCCGCCTAGCCCAGCCAGGGGACCGACCACAAACTTCATCGCAGTTTTTACCGCATTGCCTTTCGGACTTGTCGGATTCAGCTCCACGATGGCCATCTCCAATGTCAGCGTGTCTGGCCCCGGTTGCTGGGCGATTTGGTATCGAGGACTCGCTGACCGCAGGTAGGCCTTGGCAAATTCATTGCGCAACTTGTGAGCCATCTCCGCTTCTCGCCGCTCGATACTCCCCCACGAAATTTCATTGCGCACTAGCGCCTTCTTTACAGGGCGCAAATACTGCAAGTTTACGGGTGCGATGAACAGCCGAGTCTTCATCACGGCCAGCGCTTCCAGCTCGTGATCTGGAGTCATCCAGATTTTGTGAAAAGGCAGCTTCTTGCGTGAGTCAGTGACGAGATTCGGATGCTCAAAAAACGCCGAAAGTTCCGCAGGCTTGGCCTTCAGCAGTCGATTCGTCGAGCTGCATGATGGCAGCATGGTCAGGGCGAAAAAGCAGAGAATCAAAGACGCAGAAACGGCGTGAAGCATGTGGGGAAGAGGGCACTCGCGACGAACTCTGCGCAAGTCTTTCATGGTGACAGAAGCAAGTGCTGGAATTGTTCAGCCTCTGACAAACAGCACATCCAAAGCACACGGAGGATTCCGTGACAGAGGTTGACGCAGGGGCGCGTCTCCTCGACTTATTGCAAACAATGCGCGGTTTCCCACCTCTTCAGATTTTCCTGCTCGGCCTGGCGTTTTGCCTGCTGGCAGTGCCACTGTCGCAACTCACGGGCAATGTGGCCCAGGTCAAAGCGGCTCCCGTGATGGCGAAGGCAGGCGATGTGCCGGTGAAGTCGGCGGCGGTGATCCGGCTGCGTTATGCGCACAAGCCGCTGTCGATCAGTCTGAAGCAGGGCGGGCTGGAGTTGCTGACGAAGTTGGATTTCACGTCTTCTCCCGCTGAGGAGCAGACCAGCATGACGATCTCAAAGGCTGGAAATGAATTGGAACTGACCGCCACTTGGCCGCCAGGAACACCGGACACAGCGCTGACGTTGGAGGTCGAACCGGACGGCCTAGAGACACGCAGCGAGACACGCTGGTCGGACGACGCGACTTTGAACGAAATCATCACCTTTCTCTGGCCATGAATACAGCGACGCCCAAAGAACATGTCTGCTGGGGTGGTGGGCACAACCATGCTCATCACCATCAGTTGGAGGTGCGCGATCTTTGCGTGAGCTACCGCGAGGTGCGGGCTTTGAATGGCATCAACTTCGCCACCGAATGCGGGCGCAGCATCGCGCTGATCGGACCGAATGGCGCGGGCAAGAGCACGCTACTGAAAACTCTCGCCGGACTCATGCATGCGGACAGCGGCAGCATCATCTGGCGTGGCAAGGCGCTAACCAAAAGCAGCCACGAGATCGCCTACTTGCCCCAGCGCGGTGATGTGGATTGGAATTTCCCCATCACCGTGCGCGGCCTCGTGGAAATGGGCCGCTACCCGAACCTGGGCTGGTGGCGCAGCTACTCGCGACACGATGCGGACATCGTGCAGCGCGCGCTCACGGCCATGGATTTGCTCGACCTGCAAGATCGCCAGATCAACGCGCTTTCCGGCGGCCAGCAGCAGCGCACCTTTCTGGCTCGCGCACTGGCCC
>JBEBGU010000958.1:0-1740 GCA_040081325.1 Prosthecobacter sp. | reverse complement strand
ACACGGGCATGATTGGGGAAAATCGGCATCAGCTCTGTGTCATGCGTGACCATCACGAGACAGGCCTGCAGCTCACTGGTGTACTCCAAGAGTAAATCCATGACTCGACTGCGACGTGTGGCATCCAGTGAGGCGGTGGGTTCATCGGCGAACAAAAAGCGTGGCTTGTGAGCTAGTGCTCTGGCGATGGCGACTCGCTGACGTTCACCTTGAGAAAGCTGGCCTGCGAGCTTCTGCCAATGCTGGCCGATTTCCAATCTCTCGGCGAGATCGCGGGCCTGTGATGCTTGGTTTGCGGTAGCTGCGCGACAAAAGGTCTGTGGTAGCAGGATGTTTTCTTCCACCGTCAGGTAATCGAGCAAAGCAAAGTCCTGAAACACCAAGCCGACCTCGCTCAGGCGAAAGGCACGGCGTTCGCCTTCGGATAAGGTGTGGAGCGCTGTGTCGCCGAGTCGCACCTCACCGGACTGAGGCTGGAGCAGACCTGTCATGAGGCGTAGCAGAGTCGTCTTGCCTGCCCCGCTCGGTCCGAGAAGTCCAAATCCGGTGCCTGGAGTGACCTCCAAGCCTTTCACCTGAAGTCGGAAAGGACTACCTGGGTAGGTGAACTGGATATTTTTGAGTGAGATGCCGGACATGGTTTTGTCATTTCACCTTCAATCACCGCCTGATGCGGAACTTCACTATTCAGCCTCAGCCAGCGACCAGATCGTAGCCGCGCCACTCTTTGATCGTGATGTCGGCGAAACTGCCGACAGGGAGTTTTTTATCGACGAAGACGGTGGTGTCGATGTCTGGGGCATCCATTTCACTGCGGGCGACGCCGGGTTCTTCGACGAGGACGCGCATCTTCTTGCCGACTTGCTGGCGATTGACGTGCTCGACGCCGCGCTGAATGGAGCGCATGGCTTCGTTCCAGCGGGCTTTGCGGGTCATGTGATGGATCTGGCCTTCGAGCTTGGCGGCGCGGGTATCTTCTTCGCGAGAGTAATTGAAGACGCCTGCACGCTCGAATTTTTCGTCTTCAATGAATTGCACGAGCTCATTGAAATCAGCCTCGGTCTCACCAGGAAAGCCGACGATGAAGGTGGTGCGAATGGCGATGCCTGGGATGCCTTTGCGGATGCGTTTGAGCAGGCCGCGAATATAGGCACCATCGGTTTCGCGCTTCATTAGAGTGAGCATGTTGTCGCTGATGTGCTGAAGCGGGATGTCGATGTAGCGGGCCACCTTGGGGCTTTCAGCAATGGCTTGAATCAAGTCATCACTCCAATGCGCGGGGTGGGTGTAGAGCAGGCGAATCCAGAAATCACCGGGGATGGCGTTGAGTTCTCGGATCAGGGTGGAAAGGGATTCGCCTTTGCTGGAATCGACGCCACTGCGCGGTTTTGGGCGCTCGCCCTCCCATTTATCCATGCCGAAATAGGTCGTGTCTTGAGAGATGAGATTGATCTCTTTGACGCCGCTTTCGATGAGCTGGCGTGCCTCTTTGACCACACTCTCCTGAGTTCGGCTGCGATGCCGGCCACGGATTCGCGGAATGATGCAAAAAGAGCAGGGGTGGTTGCAGCCTTCAGCGATTTTGATGTATGCGAAATGCTTCGGCGTGAGGCGGAAGCGCGGCGTGTCGTAGTCGGGAATGTACTGTGGCTGGCGGGTGACGAGGTTTTCCTGCTCACTTTTATCTTTGTCCATCAGGCCCTGGATGATCGGGGCGATCTGCGTGATCTGGTCGAGCCC
>JBEBGU010000200.1:0-6776 GCA_040081325.1 Prosthecobacter sp. | reverse complement strand
GATCGAGTGTCACGCTCACGGCCACGCCCGCGGCCGGCTATCATTTCGTGAACTGGAAACAGAACGCCGATGCCGGTGGTCCGCAGCGCATCGTCGGCACCACCAGCCCCACCTTCACGTTCCTCGTCGCCTACAGCGCATTCCTCACCGCGAACTTCGAGGCAAACAATCCCGTGCTCACCCTCGGCGTCACGCCCGCCGCCAGCGGCACCGTCACCGGCGCGGGAACGTATGCGAACGGATCGACGGTCACCGCCAATGCCACCCCTGCGGTCGGCTATGCCTTCGCCAGTTGGAAGAGCGGAGCCACTGTCATCAGCACCAGCGCGAGTTATACCATGACTCTCAGCAATCACACTGCGCTCACCGCGAATTTCGTGGCCACCAACCGCACCATCACCGCCACCGCCGCGCCGCTGGCGAGTGGCAGCGTCACCGGCGCTGGCGTGTTCGGCAACGGGGCAAGCGTCACCCTCACCGCGACCCCAGCGTCAGGTTATATCTTCAACAACTGGACTCTCGGCGGCGCAGCCGCTGGCACGGAGAACCCGGCGATTTTCAATGCAAACGCCAACTACGCCTTCGTCGCGAACTTCACAGCGCTTCCCGTGCTCAGCATCGCACCTCCCACGGGGGCTGGATTCAACTTCT
The DNA here is from genome assembly GCA_040081325.1 of Prosthecobacter sp. Taxonomy (GTDB): domain Bacteria; phylum Verrucomicrobiota; class Verrucomicrobiia; order Verrucomicrobiales; family Verrucomicrobiaceae; genus Prosthecobacter. The sequence goes on along the minus strand of JBEBGU010000200.1, from coordinate 6,125 downwards.
CCTGGCCTGACACCGCCACCGGCTGGGTCTTGCAGGAGAGTCCCGACCTGAGCCCTGCGGGCTGGATCAACTCCACCCTGCCCATCACCACCAGCGGCGGGCAAAACCAAGTCTCCGTCCCGAGCCCTACCGGCAGTCTGTTTTTCCGCCTCGCCCATCCATGAAACACCACCTCGCTGTCACCCTCCTTTTCCTGCTCACCGCGCTGAGCCAAGGCGGCATCATCTACAATCAGCCGCCGGCGATACTCGCGCTGGGCACGGGCAATCCGAGCGCGGTCAATACGATCGATAATCCGTTCTATCAGAACCGGGTCCGCGACCGATTCCGTCTCGCCACGGCGGCGACCATTCGCGAAATCCGCTGGCGCGGCACGTTCGGCGAGAGTGCGCCGGTGGGCTTCACGGTGAAGATTTTCGACTTTCTCCCCAACAGCGCTGCGCAGCTCAATTTGCCGCCGGTGGCGTCTTTCACCATCGCGGGCACGGCGGGCCAGAGCCCGGCGGGGACGTTCAACGGCACTCCGATGTCCGATTACCGTTTCGTGCTGCCTACACCCTTTGCGGCGCTCGGAAACAACAAGGACTACTGGGTGGAAATCATCGCGCAACAGACCGGCGTGCCCGACTGGGCCTGGGCCATCGCGACCGGCGGAGATGGGTCTCACTTCGTTCGGCTGAACGGGCCGTTCACCGACTCGGGATACTTCACGAATGGCGCGGGGGATTGTGCCTTCACGCTGTATGACACGGTGGAAAATCCCGCCGTGCTCATCGGCGCGGCGGTCGGGCCGGGTGGTGGCGGCACGGTCACGGGTGCGGGGACTTATCCAGCGGGCGCGAGCGTCACGGTCACGGCGGCAGCGGCGGCGGGTCGCAAATTCACGAACTGGAAGGAAGGCAACGTCGTCGTGAGCACGAGTGCGAGCTACACGTTCACGCCCACGGTGTATCGCGACTTGCAGGCGCACTTCACCGGCGGCACACCGCGCAGCACCATCACCACCAGCGGCCTGCCGGTGAGCGGCTGCGTCACGCAGGGCGGCGGGAACTATGGACCGGGCGATTTGGTAGAACTCGCGGCGGAGCCTCACGAGTTTTTCAACTTCCAGGGCTGGTATGAAAACGACGTGCTCGTCACCACCAGCCCGACCCTCCTCATCGCCGCCACGGGCGCGACCGACCGGCATCTCGTGGCACGCTCGGCGATTACCGGCGGCGGCGGCGGAATCTATAGCACGCGGCGGCTCATTTCGGTGCCATCCGGCGCGGGCACGGTCACGGGCGGCGCCGTTTTCCAGGGCACGAATATCACGCGCCCCATCACCGCCACGCCACCGCCGGGACGCACGTTCCTGCACTGGACCAATGGCAGCGCGATCGTGAGCACCAGCGCCACCTGGACGCCGCCGTCGTTTTCGCTCTACGACATCTTTTACGCGCACTTCAGCACGGAGCGGATCGTCACAACTGTGGCTTCGCCAACGGAAGGTGGCAGCGTCACTGGGGGCGGCATTTTTCCGACCGGCGGAGAACCAGTGAACCTCACCGCTACGCCAGCGCCTGGCTTTGCGTTTGTCAGTTGGACGCGCGGCACGACGACCATCGGCACCGCGACCACGCTCTCGTTCAGTGCAGGAGCGGGCGGTTACAATGATAACATCGTCGCCAACTTCGTCCCCGCGTGCATCATCGCCACCAGCGCTTCGCCAGTCGGAGCGGGCACGACCACTGGCGGGGGCATGGTCAATGACGGCAGCAGCACCACCGTCAGCACCACGCCAGCGCCGGGCTGGATTTTCGACGGTTGGATGGAAGGCGCGGCCACCGTCAGCACCGCCACGAACTACACCTTCAATGTCACCGCCGCGCGCCCGCTCGTGGCGAGGTTTCACTCCACCCTCTACGGAATCGTCACTCGTGGCAGTTCATTCGCCCCCGGCGGCACCGTATCAGGCGGCGAAGGACAGTATAACCTCGGCCAGCCCGTGACTGTGAGTGCTGCTGCAGCGGACGGCTACGTCTTCACCGGCTGGACGCGCGACGGCGTCCCCATGAGCGCGGCGACAAATTTCACCTTCACCCTCGATGATAGCTACGCGCTCATCGCCAATTTTGCCCCCGTCGTCGGCGTCGCGAGCGGCACGCCGGGTGCCATCGGGTTTGCATGGCCCGCATCGGCCAGCGGCTGGGTTTTGCAGGAGAGCGCCGACCTCGGTGCCGCGAATTGGACGACTTCGACACTGCCGATCACCACCAGCGGCGGGCAGAACCAAGTCTCCATCCCGAGCCCCACGGGCAGCCTATTCTTCCGGCTCGCACATCCCTGAGCTTTGAAACAGGACGCATCATGAATAGCACCATCCTTCACATCGCCACCCACCATGTTCCGATCATCGGTCTCGTGTGCGGTCTCAGTGTCCTGGTTGTTGGACGCTTCAACCGCAGCCTTGTGATCCTGAGGGGCGGACTCTGGCTTCTAATAGCCAGCGGCATTCTCGCCAGCCCAGCTTACCTGATGGGATCACCTTCTGAGGAGATGGTTGAGCGCCCCTTTAACGCCGTTTTTCTCATCCTTCCCTCCGTGTTGCTTGCGGGGATATTGTCTGCAATCGCACAGCTTCTTTTGCGCCGAGGACGGGCCGTGGGGGCGATCATCTCCGCCATTGTTACCATCGTCTCCGTCGAGACCGCCGGCAACATGGTGTGGGCGGCGAAGCGCCATAGCGAAGGCGATTCCGACCCGGTCTTGCAGCCGGCAGAGCATCAGGTGGCTGCGTTGCCAATCCATCATGTAACAGTCGCCCAGAGCCGATGAAATGGCTCGTCAGTCCATGAAACACCGTTCGTCCTACCCTTTCTCTGCCGTGTCTTTTGCACAGGCGCTTGTTGTGCTCGAACAGCCGCACACGCACACGGGCCAGTGCCGTGAAGATGATCATTTGGCAATGATTGGATGTATTCGTTGCACATGTGTCTGTGAATCATAACTTTATGCGTTCACCCCTCATGCATCTCTTTCACCGCCTCACCGCCGCCCTGCTTCTGCTGGCTTTTGCCAGCACAGGTACGTCGCTGTTGCCTGCGGTGATGACGATGCTGGCAGATCTGGACGGCAGTCATCAAAGCCTCGTGTGTGTCAGCGAAAATGGTGCTCAAATCGTGCTGCATCACCGGCAGAGTGAGTTCACGCCAGCCAAGAATGATCATCGCCGTGGCCTCGCACGGATGCTTGTGAGCCTTTGCCGCGCTGATCAGGATGGCGATCACCAGATGACGACCAGCCAGCTCTCTGGCAATGCCAGCCAGGAGCGTGAGGCACTTTCGAAAGTGCGTTCTGGCGAAGCGCTGATCAATGAGCAGGCCACTCACGAATGGCAGCACATGCTGCAACTGCCAAAGCCCATGGTGACAAGCGCGGACACGCCATCACCACAGGTTCCGATTTCCCACCAGCCCCCCTCGCTGCTGACCACGATTCAGCTTCTGATCTGAGGTGCAGGCATGGTGCCACGAGCGTCCGGCATGACCGGCGCGGCACCGATCTGAGATGACGCAGCGCGCATTCATGGCCGCGCACGCATCTCACGGCGCAAGAATCTGCGCACGTCGTCACGCACGTCACCGACAGGGCCATGAATTCCAACCACTTAGTTACGCTCGATTAGTTCCACTCTCGAAAGCTTCGGCGAAGAATGCTGCCGAATAGCAGAGCCAACCACCGCACAGTTTATGAAAACGATCTTCAACCGCATCCTCACATCCAGCCCGCTTCGCTGCTGGTCTGCCGCTTTGATGGCAGCCATGCTGTCTCTCGCCCCGGCTGCATCACAAGCCAGCATCGCTTATGGCAGCATCAACAATTTCGACACGGTGAATGACACCGGGCATGAGTGCCACGGCTTCGAAATCGAGATCGAAGACTGCCGCAGCACCGACATCACCTACACCTACAACTACAACCATTACGGCACACCGCGCTACGAGCAGGATGACACGGACCCACTGCATCCGAAGTGCCGCATCCGCTGGGAGAGCAAAAAGAACGCGAACGGCACCTGGGCCGCCTACACGGCGATCCCGAGCGGCCCGATCAATCCGACGAACGGCCACATGTTCACCAATCCGAATGTGAACTTCGGGGGCGAGCACTTCGGCGTCGGTTTCCGACTCGCAGTGGGCATCATTCGTTACAACTGGCTCATCGATAATGGTGCCGGTGCGCTCGTGCATGGTGGTGCCGTGCAGGTGGCGACGCCGGTGTTCACCTATTTTCCGCCCGTCGTCGGCGCCGTGGCTCAGGTGCAGGCTGTCATTGTTCCACCGGAGCCTCCAGCGCCGCCGGTGATGCAGTTTGGCAAGGCCGTGTGGGTGAAGGAAATCAAGACCACCACGCACAACAACAAAGAGATCAAGCTGCGCGAACTCGTGAGCGATGATCCGGACAATGCGAATGACAAAAACTGGGCCAATGGCGAGCCGGACGAGGTCGAGGTGGAGTGGCGCATTTTGCAGAAGAAGATCGCGGCTGCGGATGGTGGCCCGAATGGCGAGCTGGCCGCCGCCCCCGAGGATCTGCCAGACGGTGACGAGGTGGTGACGCGTCGTTACGAGTTCTTCAAGTACACCGGCCCGCTCGATGGGGAGAGCGGCGAGGCCATTGCCGATGCGGTCGATGCAGACGGCCTTCATGGCACCGGCATGAGGACATACAATCATCACATGGTCGGCGGCGAGTGGGTCAAGGTGACTGAAGACATGGTGGACTATGAAGTCATAGGCGACTTCACAGGCTCGCAAATGGCTGCCGTCGATGTCGAGGCGCCTGTCGGCTTGATCGATCATGTCGGTGAAGGCAAGATGAACACCGCTTTTGCTGACCGCACGGTCGTGGTGGAAGGTGCCGTGCCACTTCTGAACATCACCAAAGATGGCGCGCTGCCTGCGGGCATGACTTTCGATCTGAACACAGGTGTGCTAGCTGGCACGCCGACGGTTAGTGGAGACTTCAATTTCAAAATCACGGCCTCCGATGGCGTGAGCCCCGATGTCTCGAAGAACTACACGCTCGTGGTGGCTCCGGCGAATGCGCCCGCACCTCCTTCAAGCCTGCTGGATACCATCGCCTCGCCTCTCGACGGTGGGACGACGAGCGGTGATGGCGCGTATGCCATTGATGCGAATGCAACGGTCACAGCGGTGGCCGCTGCGGGCTTTGCCTTTGTGAACTGGACGGACAACGGCACCGTGGTCAGCACCAACAGCAGCCACACGCTGGTGATGAATGTAAACCATTCTCTCATCGCGAACTTCGTACCGACTTTCACCGTGACGGCAGGCGCACTGCCAGTCGAAGGCGGCACCACGACCGGTGGCGGCACTTTCAATGAAGGCTCAAGCGTCACCGTGACTGCCACACCGAATGCAGGCTACACCTTTACGAACTGGACAGAAGGCGGCTTCATCGTGGGCAATGCAGCAAGCCTCACTTTCAACGTGGCCTCTGATCGCACGCTGGTGGCAAACTTCACTCAAGGCACAAGTTACACGATCAGCACCAGCGCCACTCCAGCGGCAGGTGGCAGCACGAGCGGTGGTGGAATTTTCGCCAGCGGAGCGAGTGTCACAGTCATTGCATCACCGAGTGTGGGTTATGCCTTCGCCAACTGGACGCAGGGTGGAAACGTGGTCAGCAGCAGCGCGAGCTACACTTTCAATGCCACGGCGGATCGTATCCTGGTGGCAAACTTCACCGTCAGCGGCGGCGGCAACCGCACCATCGCGACAAGTGCCCTGCCCATCGCAGGCGGCACGACGAGTGGTGGTGGCACTGTGGCCGATGGCACGAGTGTGACCGTCACTGCCACGCCGAATGCAGGCTACAACTTCGTGAACTGGACCGAAGCCAGCGTGCAGGTCAGCGCCTCGGCCAGCTACACGTTCAACGCGACGGCCAATCGCACCCTGGTGGCGAACTTCATTGCCATCGCAGGTGGTAATCGCACGATCACCACGGCATCCAGCCCTGCGGCTGGTGGCACCACCTCAGGCGGCGGTGTGTTTGCTGATGGCACGAGCATCACCGTCTCTGCGGTGCCAAACGCTGGCTACATCTTCAAACGCTGG
>JBEBGU010000957.1:0-1753 GCA_040081325.1 Prosthecobacter sp. | reverse complement strand
CGGCGTCGCATGGCCTGCGAGGTGAGCGGTGTGGACGATGGCGTGGGCGAAATCATGGCGACTCTCAAGAGACTCGGTTTGGAAAAAGACACGCTCGTCGTCTATGCCAGTGATCAAGGCTGGATGGGCGGCCAGAACGGCATCTGGGGCATGGGCGATCACACGCGGCCCATCGGCGCGCACGAGTTGATGATGCAGATCCCGCTCATCTTCCATCAGCCTGGTGTCATTCCATCGGCTGCCACATCAGATCTGCTTGTGAGCAATTACGATTTTCTTCCGAGCCTGCTCGGTCATCTCAGTCTGAGTGACAAATTGCCCACAAAACCGAAACTTCCCGGTCGTGATTTCTCACCAGCACTGCGTGGTGAAAAACTCGCGACATGGGACAACACCGTTTTCTACGAAATGGAAACCTGTCGCGCGGTGCGTGGTGATCGCTGGAAGTATGTCCACCGTTATCCCAATGGCCCGTACGAACTCTACGACATGCAGACGGACCCACAGGAGCGTTTCAATCTCTTCAGCCAGCCCGGCACGGAGACCACGACACATGAGATGTCTGCGAAGCTCGACACCTTTTTTCAAACCTACGCTGATCCGCAATACGACCTCTGGCGCGGCGGCAAATCAAAGGCAAAGCGAGTGTCGGCGGAGTAGCATGCTTTCCCTGTCAGATCATGAAGGGAAGCGCGTTAAAGTGGGCCGACCATGAAAGCCTTCCGCCTTTTAGCCATCTCGCTGTTTGTCTGCTCTTCTCTCTACGCTGCCGAGAAGCCCAACATCATCTTCGTTCTCTGTGACGATCTCGCGCAGGGTGATCTTGGCTGCTACGGACAGAAGCTGATTCAGACGCCGAACCTCGATCGCATGGCAGCAGAGGGGACGAAGTTCCCGCAGCTCTACTCAGGCACGAGCGTCTGCGCGCCCTCACGTTCTTCTCTGATGACGGGCTTGCACATGGGCCACTGCCCGATCCGTGCGAACCGCGAGATCCAACCTGAAGGGCAGAAGCCGCTGCCAGCGGAAACCATCACTGTCGCGCAGGTGCTCAAGAGTGCGGGTTACGCCACCGCCTGCACCGGCAAGTGGGGCATGGGCATGTTCGACACTAGTGGCAGCCCGCTCAAAAAAGGCTTCGATCACTTCTATGGCTACAATTGCCAGCGCCATGCGCACAGCTACTTCCCGAAGTATCTCTGGAATGATGACCAGCGCGTCGAACTCGACGGCAAGACCTACGCCATCGATTTGATCGGCCAAGACACGCGCGACTGGGTGCGTGCTCATACGGGCGGCCCATTCTTCCTCTTCCACGCCATCACTTTGCCGCATGGCAACTTTGAGATCGACGACCTCGGCCTCTACAAAGACAAGCCGTGGACGAAATTGCAGAAGACCTATGCCGCCATGGTCACTCGCCTCGACAGTGATGTCGGTCGTCTCATGGAAATGCTGAAGGAACTCAAGGTGGATGACAACACGCTCGTCCTCTTCTCCGGAGACAATGGCGCATCCTTTGAACCAAGCTCTGAAGTTGGGAAGCTCTTCGACCAGTCCATGGGCGGCAAGCTGCGCGGCTTCAAACGCTCGCTTTATGAAGGCGGACTGCGTCAGGCCGGCATCGCACGCTGGCCGGGGAAAGTGCCAGCCGGTCGCGTGAGTGAAGAGCCGTGGGCCTTCTGGGATTTCCTGCCCACCGCAGCAGAGCTGGCTGGTGCCAAACTCAAAACAACCTCCGATGGCTACTCCG
>JBEBGU010000956.1:0-1758 GCA_040081325.1 Prosthecobacter sp. | reverse complement strand
CGCGTGGGTGCTTCGTCATCGCCCCATTTATCGGCGGGCGGGCAGAAGCCGACGAGGCCTTCATCGGCCCAGCCGTGATACGCGCCTTCGAACTTGAGGATCAAAGGTCGTCCGGTGTGAGCGCGGGCGAGCCTGAAAGCGGAGAGGACGACCTCCGTGGCGCTGTTGTTGAAACGCACGAGTTCGGCACCGGGCATGAGCTTTTGCAGGTGTTCGGCGACGTCGATCTCCAGTTCGCACTGTGCGGCCCAGTGGGTGCCGAGCTTGGCTTGTTCGCCGATGGCTTCCGCCATGCCAGCAGGGGCGTGACCATAAAGCAGCGCGCCCTGGCCGATCTGGAAGTCGATGTATTCATTGCCATCGACATCCCAGACGCGGGAGCCGCTGCCGTGAGAAAAGTAGAGGGGCACGGGTTGCTCCATCTTGCGGATGCCGCTGTTCACTCCGGCGGCGATGCTGTTTTGGGCGCGATGGAAAAGCTCTCGGGATTTGGCGTAGCGGTCAGTCATTGGGAAAGAGTAACGGTGGTGATCGTCATTTTATTTTGATTGACCCATTCTGAGAGACGAGTGCTAAGTGCTGGTCACTCGACGGCACCAGATGCAGAAAACAACTCTCAATACTCCGAAAGTGCCCAAGCGGCTATCCCTCTCCGCGCTAACGATTGAAAGTCTGCGTGAGGGGATCGAAAGCGGACACTGGCAGGATCAACTGCCTGGTGAGCGCGAGCTGTGTGAGACGCTCCAAATCAGCCGCCGCACGTTGCGCTTGGCGCTAGATGAATTGCAGCGGCAAGGCGTGCTCGAAGTGGTCGGCAAGCAGCGCCGGCGCATCATGAGTAATAGTGCTACGCCTCTGAAATCGAATGCCACGAAGGTGATTGGAGTTCTCACACCGATCTCATTTCTTTCCATGCCATCACCGATCTCTTATGTGATGGACACACTCCGAAGCCGTCTGACGGCCAGCGGATATGAGGTGCAGTTTCACATCCATGCCGCCTGCTACAGCAGTAGTCCTGCGCGGGTGCTGGCGAAGTTTTTTGCTGATCATCCCGCGACCGCCTGGCTGGTGCTCAGCGCTCAGGTGCCCATGCAGCGTTGGTTAGACAGTCAGCGCTTGCCTTGCCTGATTTTGGGTTCTTCCGCGCTTGGCATCGCCCTGCCATCGGTGGACACAGACTTTCATGCATCCTGTCATCACGCAGGCAGCTTGCTTTGGAGAAAGGGGCATCGTCGCATAGCGCTACTGCTACCCAAAGGCATGTATGGCGGTGACATCGCGAGTGAGGAGGGGCTGCGTGAAGCTTTGAAGACGATGCCGGGCACGCATCTGCGCGTGCTGCGTCACGACACCACCACGGCCAGCCTCTGTGCTTTGCTGGATGATACACTGCGAGCCGCCGAACCACCGACCGCCTACATCGTGGCCCGAGCAGCCCACGTCCTGACGGTGATGATGCACCTCATGCGTCGTGGCAAACGCATTCCCCAAGATGTGTCTGTGCTCTCACGCGATAACGATCCCATCCTGGAGGCCACAAGTCCATCTGTTGCGCGCTACAGCATTCAGCCGAAGCAGCTCGCCACCCGCATTGCCCAAGCCCTGCGCCAGCTAGCCGACTCCGGCACGATGGAGAATCAGAACATTCGTCTCATGCCCGAGTATCTGGCAGGTGACTCGATTTGATAAGTGTCGAAAGCCACCCCCTTGGAAATCAAGGTGGTGGAGGCGAGGGGAGTCGAACCCCTGTTTCGC
>JBEBGU010000199.1:0-6823 GCA_040081325.1 Prosthecobacter sp. | reverse complement strand
GCTGGGCAACCGGGGCGCTCGTCAGTATAAATGGCGACTCGATAGCCGCAGCGGCGTGCTTCAAGCGCAAGCATTCGGCCAAGTTGGCCACCACCGAGGATGCCGATGGTCGCGGGAGGGAGGAGTGACGAATGTTGAATGTCGAATGTCGAAGGGGTTTCAGGCATCAGGTCAGGCATGGCATTCGTCATTCGGATTTCGCTTCCAGTTCCTTCTGCGACTCCAGCACCTTCGCTGTTTGGCGGTCGCGGAATGATTGAAGTTTGGCGGCGAGTTCTGGGTTCTCATTGGCCAGCATGGAGATGGCAAAGAGGCCTGCATTGAGAGCGCCTGCATTACCGATGGCAAAGGTGGCGACGGGGATGCCGCCTGGCATTTGGACGATGGAATAGAGGCTGTCCATGCCACTGAGGGCGCGGCTTTGCACGGGCACGCCGAGCACGGGAATGGTCGTCATGCTGGCTGCCATGCCGGGGAGATGCGCGGCACCGCCAGCACCGGCGATGATGCATTTGAGTCCACGCGACTGGGCGCTCGTGGCGTAGTCGTAGAGGAGCTTCGGGGTGCGGTGGGCACTGACCACTTTCTTTTCAAAAGGCACGCCGAAGTCTTGCAGGACTTGGGCTGCGTTTTGCATGGTGGGCCAGTCGGAGCTAGAGCCCATGATGATACCGACGAGAGGTGAACTCATGACCTGCAACTAGCGCGGACACTTCCTGCGTGCAACCAGCGCTTACGGTTTGCATCAGCGCAGGTGCCCGACATGATGCGCCGCTCATGACCTTCCGTGACAAACTCGAAAAACGCATCGCCACCACTCAGTCCAATCTCTGTGTCGGGCTAGACATCCGCGCTGATAAGGCTGGTGAGGAGATGAAGCAGATGATGATCCGCGTGATCGAGGAGACACTGCCCTACGCTGCGGCCTTCAAGCCAAACTCAGCTTACTTTGAAGCCCTGGGTTGGCAGGGGATGCGCGTGCTGGCGCAAGCGCTGAAGGTCATCCCCAAAGAGATTCCCATCGTCTTTGATGTGAAGCGCGGGGACATCGGTGAAACGCAGGGATACTACGCGAAAGCAGCTTTTGAAGAGTTCGGGGTCGATGCCGTGACACTGAACCCTTACATGGGCCGCGACACGCTGGAGCCGTTTTTAAAATACGCGGACAAAGGCATTTACCTCCTCGGCGTGACATCAAACAAAGGCGCGGCAGACATCGAGTTGCAAAAAGTGGGGGATCGTCACGTCTATGAAATCGTCGCCGACATGACGCAGGCCAGCCCGCAGGTCGGTCTCGTGATCGGCCTCACCAATGCCGCGAGTGATGTGCTGGCGCGCACGCCTGATGTGCCGCTGCTCATCCCCGGACTCGGTGCCCAGGGCGGTGATCTGGCCGCACTGAAAGGCACAGGGCGGAAAGCCCCGCTGCTGATCAATGTCTCGCGTGGCATCCTGTATCAAGACGATGGTAAAACCTACGCCGAGCGCGCGAAGCACTGGCAAGACAGCATCCGTGAGGCCTTGGTGTAGGCCGCATTAGTGACAGTTGCTTCATTTTTCACCTCTTGCGCGGGTGCTATTTCTGGTGATCCTCGGACCTCCAGCCTCCGACCATGATTCTTGAAATCAGTGAGCATTTCCGTACCCCGATGCAGCGCGGCCTTTACCGCGTGGCGGGTCCATGGCTGGAGCGCACGCTCGGACTGCGCGGCTTTGATGACGCCTACCAGGGCGGCCACTGCTACTATGAGAGTCTGCCGCCTGAAGAGCAGACCTGTGGCGCGTTTTTTGATGGCGTGGTGAAGTCACTGAATGCGCACTGTGATCTGGATGAGCCGCCGGACTTTGACTTCCCCAAAACTGGGCCGCTGATCATCATCGCCAATCATCCCTATGGATTGATCGACCCCGCTTTACTCGCCAGTTATGCAGGCCGTCATCGTCAGGATTTGAAAGTGATGACGAACTCCATGCTGGCCGCCATGCCAGAGCTTCAGAAGCATGGGATTCTGGTGAACCCCTTCGGCGGAGATGAAGCTGCAAAGAGTAACATCAGCGGCATGAAGGCGGCGCTCAAGCATCTCAAAGCGGGTGGAGCCATGCTCATCTTTCCCTCGGGTGAAGTTTCTGCCTACAAGCCAGGGAAGGGGGTCGAGGAAGCGCCCTGGACGAATCATGTCGGCTCACTGGTGCGCCGCACTCAGGCCACCGTTCTGCCGGTCTATTTCCCAGGTCGAAACAGTGCCCTGTTTCACATCGCTGGACTCATTCATCCGCGTCTGCGCACGGGACTCATCTTGCGTGAGTTTTGCCATCAGCGTGATGCGACGGTGAAGATGCGTGTCGGTATGCCGATCTCTTTTGGTAAGCTGCGTAAATTTGAGGACGATGAGGTGCTCACCAAGTTTTTGCGCATTCACACGCTAGTTTTGGGGCAGCGCCGCAAGCTAGACATTGAAGAGGAAGATGCTGGTGAGGTCGAGACTTCGCTGATTGCCCATCGTGCGGCCAGTCATCAGGTGCGCATCATCCGTGAGGTGAATGCGCTGCGTGAGCATGGGGCCTGTCTCGTCAGTCAGGGGGGGCTTTCCGTTTACTGCGCGCATTCGCATGAGATTCCTGACACGCTGGAGGAGATCGGGCGCTTGCGAGAGATCACTTTTCGTCAGGTCGGTGAAGGCACGGGTGAGGAGATCGATCTCGATAAATACGACCGCTACTACGAGCACCTGTTTTTGTGGGACGAGTCGAAGCAACGCATCGCCGGAGCTTATCGCCTGGGCCGTGCGGACATGATCCTGCGCGAGTATGGCCCAAAGGGACTCTATACGAACACGCTGTTCATGTTCGAGAAGCCCTTCCTTGCCAATCTTGAAAGCGCTGTAGAAATGGGGCGTAGCTTCATCACCAAAGAATATCAAAGAAGTCTCTCCTCTCTGCCTTTGTTGTGGAAGGGTATCGCTCTCTGGATGGTGCGTAATCCAGGTTACAAGAAGCTCTTCGGACCGGTCAGCATCAGCAAGGACTACAACAAGCTCAGTCGCAAAATGATGGTCGAGTTTCTCCAGGAAAACTGCCTGCATGAGGATCTGGCCAGCTTTGTGAAGCCGCGCAATCCCTTCCGCTACCTGCGTGGTCGCAAGATCATGCGTGAGTTCATCAGCGCCGATCTTCAGGACGTGGATGACTGCTCTGCGCTGATCTCTAGTGTCGAGACCGACCGCAAAGGTATCCCCATTTTACTGAAGCATTACCTGCGACTGAATGGCACCATTCTGAGCTTCAACGTGGACAAGCAGTTCTCCTCCGTTATCGACGGACTCATCCTCGTCGATCTCACGGAAACTGATCCCAAGCTGCTGGCCAAATACATGGGTGAAGAGAAGTGCCAAGCATGGCTGGCGCAGCATCGCGCAGCGTGATCACTCAGATCGTGTGCGACGGCTGAAACTGAATGGCCGCGATCTTATCCGCCATGTCATGACTGGCGCAGAAGGCCAGCTCAGCCGCTGCCGCGCGGCTGATGCGCGCACGCAGAGCCACTACTTCACCCATGCTTAAACCATCGACAAAAGCCTCCACGGGACGGTGCTCGGGGGACAGGCTGCGGATCTCCACCATCGTGTCCGTGCTCAGTAGGGAACTGCGCCAGTGGGCAGGCTCCATGACATTGGAGCCGACCAGCAACCATGCTGGAGTATCAGCCAGCAGCGGACTCGCCCCCATGCTGCGCGCATACGCTGTGGAGCCAGCGGCGGTGGCCACCAGCGCGCCATCGGCCACGAGTTTCGGTAGGCGCATCACGCCATTCACGCTGACTTCCAGCCACGCGCTCTGACTCGTGCTGCGCTCCAGCCAGGCGTCATTGAACCCATAGGCCGTCTTCACTTCACCTGCCGCGTTTTCGAACTCCAGGTAAAGCATCGGCAACTGTCGCAGGATCACTGCCGTCGGTGGAAATGGGCTGCTTAGCACCTGTTCTGGTCCGTTCATCAGGAAGCCGAGATGCCCCGCATTGATGCCGAAGAACGGCAGCCGCTTCCGCCAATGCTCGCGGATGCATCGCAGCATCGCCCCATCGCCACCGAGCACGGTGATGAAGCTCGCCTCGGCCTCGCTCACACCGGGGCCGGTCGTGTCGATCCATGACAGCGCTTTTGGATTTGCCGTGTCGGCTTGTAGATGAAAAGGCACACCGCTCAGGCTGCACTCCGCCCAGGTGCCAGGGATCGGCGCGCGGTAGAGGCCGTAGCGCTCGATGTAATCGAGTACACGTGGTGTCACGAGATCGTTCACATCTTCGCCCCGGCTCAGGCTGTCGCGAATAGCTGAACTGGAACCTGATTCCTGGAGGGTGAGCAACTTCGAGTTAGGCGGCAGATCATGCTTGTCGATCTCATGTCCGGGTCGTGTTAGCACCGCGAAATGCGCCTTTTGCCAAAGCTCGGCCCCGTGCGCCCAGGTGCGTTGAATGAGAGAAGCCCCTTCACTACCACCGGCGATCAAATCTGCCCCCACCACATGCCAGACTTCTCCTTGTGATGCAAAGCGCGTCTGAAGCTGATGATTTCGCGTAAATGTTGTCTGTTCCAGATCAAACAGATCCACCACCACCTTCGGCAGCTCGCCAAACGCCAGATCACAAAGCGCCGCGCGGTAGATTGCCGGGATACTGCCTGTGACTGCTTTATCAGGTCGCGGCCCACAGGGGATCACTCGCACCTCATCAAATTCACACGCCAGTAGCTCCGCGATAGCGCGGTGATGCTGTCCGGGCGGATTAAAGCTACCTCCGAAGATGGCGATTCGCATGACCCGATCTTGGCCCGCAGAAGCCGCAGCAGCAAACGGAATGACGCCCCGTCACCGCCTTCTCACTCATCTCGTCAAACTCCCGCTCCTCCACTCATGCATTGGGGTAAAGGCCCCATGGTGATCTTGAGGGCGGACAGTGATGATCCTTCGTCAGATCGAAGTCGGTGAAGGCACCTGCCCATCATCCCTCACGCCTCACCTCTCATGAAACTCCTCCTTCATTCTCCGTTCGGCGTTAGCCGGACTGTCCTGGGACTCAGCTTGATCGCTGTGTGTGGCATAGCGGCGGAGCCTCCGAATCTTTTTCAGCGTCTCGGTCATGTCTTCTCGCGTGCTTCCAACCAACCGCAACCGGATCGTACTTTCGACACACCAAGCACCGCTCCACGGCGCTACCAGTCCGCCTACCAGGATGCGCGCCCGAGCCTGCGGACCAGGCCTGCTGGTCCGGCGCGCTACGGGGAAGCCACGCGGCGTGACAAGACGGGCACGCCAAGATTCTTCGATAAGGCGAATGTCCGCTCATCTTTGCGGTTCCAGCCTGGGACTGCTCCGCCGCCGACAGAGTACCTAGTGGAGTCCACCGTCATGCCCGTACCAGCATCTGTCGGTAACCTCACGAGCGGTGGCCCGCGCGAAACAATCCGCCTCCCTCTCGATCCGCCGGGCATCGTCCCAGCGCCGGATCTGACCGTGCCCGCTGCCCCGCCGACACCGCAGGCGGCTGTGAATCCGGTGCCGCGCCCGACAATCTCTTTCGCCAACTCGGCGAGCTACGGCCGGGTCAAAATGTCCTTCCCGCCTTACACGGAATTGGACGTGCAGGGCCTAGCCAGCGGCTCGCTGGCCCAAGATCCCATATCGGGAAAAATCTTCCGCGTACCCTGAGCGCACACTGCCCTGCGGCCCTACCGGCCCCCCATGATCATCATCGACGCCACCTGCTGCCTTGAGTACACGCTCCCTGGGGATGTCCACGCCATCTTCATGCTGCGTCCACGCAGCGGCGGGGGGCAGTGGATCATCAGTGAGGAATTCACCATTCAGCCCTGCGTGCCAGTGGTGGAGTACACAGACTTTTATGGCAATCTCTGCCAGCGAATGATCATGCCCAAGGGCACCTTTCATTACTCCATGAAATGCCGAGCCAGGGTGTCGGGTGAGCTGGACAGCGATCCGCTGGCCCAGCTCCATCAGGTGGAGCAACTGCCGGTCGAAGTACTGCACTACCTGCTGCCGAGTCGCTACTGCCAGTCCGACAAGCTGGGCGATCTCGCGACCTCCATCGTCGGCACCGCGCCCAGCAGCCACCAGCACGTCAGTCTTCTGCGCGACTGGATTCATGACAACATCGTCTATGAGCGCGGCACGAGCAATTCATCCACCTCTGCGCTGGAGACCGTGAGCATGCGGCGCGGCGTGTGCCGAGACTTCGCACATCTCGGCATCGCCCTCTGCCGTGCCATCAATGTGCCCGCGCGCATGGTGGTCGGTTTTGTCCACGGCCTCGATCCCATGGACCTGCACGCCTGGTTCGAGGCCTACATCGGCGGTCGCTGGTTCACCTTCGACGCCATCGAGGACCATCCCGGCGGCAACCGCATCGTCATCGCCTACGGCCAAGATGCTGCAGATGTCGCCCTGGCCTCCCTCTTCGGCCGCTTCACCTGCACCACCATGAAAGTCACCGTCGCCCTCTCCCCCGACACCGAGGAAAGCTGACCAACGCTCGATGTTCAACGCTCAGCTCATAACCCATAAACTCCATGTCCTACTGCCTTGGCATCAACACCACCGACGGCCTCGTCATGGCCTCCGACTCGCGCAGCAGCGCCGGGGCGGACCGCATGAATCTCTGCCAGAAAATGCACCAGTTCATCCTGCCGGGTGAGCGCGTCTTCATCATCCTCACCACCGGCAGCCTCTCGCTCAGCCAGTCCATCATCACCCTGCTGAGGCAGGACTTCGAGGCGGGCAGGGGACTCGCCACCGCCGTGTCCATGTATGA
>JBEBGU010000955.1:0-1764 GCA_040081325.1 Prosthecobacter sp. | reverse complement strand
GCGGTGGCTGGGTGAATGGTGACAAGGCCAATCCTGGCGAACTCGAAGCCTGCCTCGCTGCGGGTATCTCCGTCATCTCCATCAATTACCGCTACTCGCAGCTTGCCCAGCTCGCTGGCGTCATGCCGCCGGTCAAGTGGCCGTTGGACGATGCGGCTCGCGCCCTCCAGTTCGTCCGCAGCAAGGCGGGTGAGTGGAACCTCGACAAGCAGCGCATCGGTGCCAGTGGCGGCAGCGCCGGAGCGTGCAGCAGCCTCTATCTCGCCTTCCACGACGACATGGCCGATCCCAAGAGTAGCGACCCCATCGCCCATGAATCCACTCGCCTCTGGTGCGCGGCGGTGAATGGTGCACAGACTTCGCTCGATCCGAAGCAACTCATCGAGTGGACGCCGAACAGCCGTTACGGTGGCCACGCCTTTGGCTTCATGGACCCGAATGATAAGAAGACACGCGACACCCGCTTCGCTGAGTTTCTGGAAAAGCGCGAGTCCGTGCTGAAGTGGATCAAGATGTATTCGCCCTATGAACTCGTCAGCAAAGACGACCCCGCCGTGTATCTTCTTTACTCATCGGCCCCCGCCATAGGTCAGCCCCAGAAAGACCCCACGCACACCGCGAACTACGGCGTCAAACTTCAGGAACACTGCCAGTCCATCGGCACCAAATGCGAACTCGTTTATCCCGGTGCGCCGGTTGTGAAACACAAGGGCATCGCGGAGTTTCTGATCGCAACACTGAAGAAGTAGAATAGAGGCTTTGACCGCTCAGACCGTAGGCCGTGTGCGTGCTGCGGAAGAAAATGTCGTAGCATCTCAAGCCACTTCGCAGCACAGCACGGCTTGTTGACGTGAACGAATGTTCGCGAACTTCGCACGTCACCCTCAGATGAGCGGGCTATCGCCACACTCGTCCTACATCATTCCGGTGAAGCAACCCTTCGCTATGATCCGCAAGCCCGTTGGGCTTGGAGATTTTTTGCAAATAGCTCGGGCTGTAAATTCCACTTCATCCGTGGCGAAACTCAACGATCATCCTGACGTGATTGATACAGCGCTCGCACGACCTACATTTGACTCAGTGACGATGTATACTGACGAGACACTGCGCGATGCGGCTTGGAAGCCAGCCCATGCGCAAACTCTCCTTGGCATGTTGCAGCGTGGGCGTGGCGAAGGCTTTCTCCGACTCCTTGATGAAGCACCGCAACACGCTTGGACCTTGATCGAAGACTGTCTGAGGCATGACCCGCGCATGGACCGTCAGGTGGAGTCCAGGAGTTGGTATTACGGGACGTTGATTCAAAAAACCAAGATGCCGCTGGAACGTGTTTGGCGAGTGCTCGGTGTGGTGGATGAGGATGACACACTGGTGCTCGATGTGGTCGGCTGGCTGGCTCAAAACGGCACATCCGAGGCGGTGGACGTTCTGATGGCACAGGTGAAGACTCGTCAAGACTGGACCAGTGCGGCGTATCTTTTGAAGGATTCAAATCACGCAGATGCAGACGAGAAATTCTGCCTAGCCTTGATGCAGCGGTTTCCAGAACCAGCGGCTCTCGCAGAAGCTGTGATGGAAGGCTGGCACCTCGACAACATTATCTTTGATGGCCTGAGACGTCACGAGTCAGCCCTAGTTCGTGAGGCCGTCATGGCGCATGAGCAGCATGAAAAGGAGCAAAGGAAACGGCAGGCTGACTATGGTCAGGAGTTTGCGCAACTATCCTTGAGGGAACTCATTGAGGATTCAGAGGCAGTCGAAGGC
>JBEBGU010000198.1:0-6891 GCA_040081325.1 Prosthecobacter sp. | reverse complement strand
GCTTTCCATTCCAGGATGATGACCAAAGGCTGCGACTCGAAGTGGCGAGCATCTCACCCGCATCCGTGAAGCCCACAGATTCACCGAAACGCTGAGCACCCACCTTTGGATCAGTGAGCAGTGTCTGCTCATGCTTCCAGCTTCCAGAGGCACCACTCTGGCGTCGGAAAATCTTCACCTCACCCACATTCCACCCTTCTTTGCTGAGCCGCCACGGATTGCCCAGCACCAGCACACTTCTGTGTAGCTTCATGGTCAGCACAGCGGCTTGATTGACTCTGGTCGTGACGTTTTCAAGCGTCTGCTCAAGCTCCCATAACGCCGCACGCAGTCGGTAAATCCGCACAGAGGATGCGCGTTCATCGCCACGAATCACATCAGCAGTCACCGCCAGATTCCCACCTTCGAGATCCAACCCATCACCGAAGCGATAAAAGTCAGCGCCAGTCTGAGTGCCGCGCAGAGTCTGCACCAAGTTCCAGCGCTCCAACGCGCGATGATAAAGATGCACTGAGCCGCGCATGGAATCTGAACTGCCTACTGATTCTGGCTGTGAAATCGCCAGCCAGTCACCGCTCAGCACTAGCTTCCTACCAAACTGAGATTGATCCTGGGGTGTCGGTGACACGATCACCTGAGAAGCTGTCCACACACCCGCTTGCCGCCGATACACCTGCACCCTGCCCCGATTCCCCGAGAAAAAGGGTGCTGCGATCATGGCCCAATCTCCCGAAATGGCTGTGGCTTCACCGAAGCCTTCGTTTGCAGCAGACTCATAGAACCGCTGCTCTTGTCTCAGTTCACTAGCTCCTCGAACTAGACTGCTGGAAGCACATGCCAGCACGATGAGCAGCCAGATGGAGGAAAGACAGGTTGGAACAAACATACTACCTCTCTTTGTCACAGGCGGCATTTCCTGACAGAAAAACTTACTTGGCAGCCCAACTTTCACCTCCCACGCCCTCAAAGTCTGAGAAACATCCTGAAATCCTGTTAAACCTGTTCTATGGTCGCCGCCCCCGAACCTTACTGCTCCTGAATCATGCTTAAAACCGTCGCCATCGTAGGCCGCCCAAATGTGGGTAAGTCCGCTCTTTTCAATCGCCTCGCTGGCATGAACATCTCCATCGTGCATGACCTCGCCGGGGTGACACGGGATCGCATCACCGCCGAGTGTCGGCGTGGTCCGCAGACCTTCACGATCATGGACACGGGCGGGATCGGAGCCAATACCGAAGACATTCTGACCGAGCAGGTGCAGATCGAAGCAGCCATCGCGCTCGAAGTCGCTGACCTGCTGCTCTTTGTGGTCGATGTCTTTGAAGGCATCACCCCGATCGACCTCACGCTCGCCAATCTCCTGCGCCGCACCAAGCGCCCAGTGATTCTCGTTTGTAACAAAGCCGACTCCGAAAAACGCCGCCTCGGCTCCGCGGAGTTCACCAAGCTCGGCTTCTCTGATGTAGTAGAGGTCAGCGCCGTGCATGGCTTTGGTATCAAGGACCTCGTGGACATCATCGCCGAGCGCTTAGAACTCACTCAGCAGGATGAAGCTACCGAAGAAGCTGTGCGCGAAGCCAAGTTCGCTGCGCGTCCGTTGAAGCTCGCGATCGTTGGCCGTCCAAACGCGGGCAAGTCTTCGCTCGTCAATGCCATCCTCGGCCAGGATCGCGCCATCGTCAGTGAAGTCGCAGGCACCACTCGTGATAGCCTGGACATCAACTGCACCTTCAATGGCAAGCGCTACCAGCTCATCGACACCGCTGGTATTCGACGTCAGGCCAAGCTCGACGACGATGTGGAAATCTTCAGCGTCCAGCGCAGTTACCAAGCCATCAAACGCGCGGACATTTGCCTGCTCGTCATCGACTGTGCTGAAGGGGCCAAGATGCAGGATCGCAAGATCGCCCAGCTCATTTTAGAGGAGCGCAAACCGTGCATCCTCGTGATGAACAAGTTCGATCTCTATCATCCGAGCGCGAAACAAAAGGACCGCCTGGAAGAGCTGTCCGAGAAGATGCGCCGTGAGTTTTTCTTCCTCGAATATGCGCCGCTGATCGCCACCTCAGCCAAGAACAAGGACAACATCGGCAAGCTCTTTGTGCAGGTCGAAGCCGTGCGCAAAGGCTCGCTAAGCCGCATCGGCACAGGCGTGCTGAATCGCATGATGCAAAAGGCTCTTGAAGACACCCCCGGCCCGCTCGGTCGCAGTCCGAAAGCCTTCAAACTGCTCTACGTCACTCAGGTGAACGAGGCCGAAGACCACAACGTCCCCGTGCCGCACTTTGTCTTCTTTGCCAACCGCGCTGCGAAGATGACGGATGGCTACCTGCGTTTCCTCGAAAGCGTGATCCGTAAAGAATGGCCCGCTCCTGGCGTGCCCTTCCGCATGAGCGTGCGTGGCAAGGAATCCAAGGACAAAGGCAAGAAATAGCACCGCGCTTTTAACAGCCAAGTTCAGCAAGCACGCGCTCACGAGTCCAGCCCAGCTCCCGCAGAGTGCGGAGGCTGCGTGCGTTGTCGCGCTTCGCTAATCGGCGGCCTGATTCATCAAGGATAAGCCGATGATGTTCCCACTGTGGCACAGGCAATTTCAGCAGCTCGATGAGCAGCCGATGCAGATGCGTGGCCTCAAGCAAATCCTCACCGCGCGTCACCCGTGTGACGCCTTGCTTCGCATCATCAAGCACCACCGCGAGGTGGTAGCTGGCGGGTGTGTCTTTTCGAGCCAGCACGACATCTCCAAAGATGTCTGGCGTGGCAACGAATGAGCCGCGTGCAGCATCCTCCCAGCGTAGATCTTGCCCCGCGAGTGACCGTGCTTTCGCCACATCCAGCCGCAATGCATAGGCCTCACCCTTCGCCATGCGTTCGGCTCTCTCATCAGCATTCCGCAGGCGGCAGGTGCCAGGATACAGCGCGCCATCGGGTCCATGAGGAGCCTGGCCAGCGCGGTCGATCTCCTCCTGGATTTCCTTTCGCGTGCAGAAGCATGGGTAGAGCAAACCCAGTGACTCCAGCGATTCAAGACCCGCACGATAATCCGCAAAATATTCTGACTGCCGACGCACGGGCTGCTCCCAGCTCAGGCCAAGCCAAGCGAGATCTTCAAAAAGCGCCGCTTCATATTCAGGCCGCGAACGAGTCGTGTCGATGTCTTCAAGCCTCACAAGAAACCGCCCACCCTCAGCCCGCTCAGCAGCAAAGAGCGCTGCATAAGCATGACCCAGATGCAGCCAGCCTGTAGGACTGGGGGCAAAGCGGGTGGTGTGGCCAGACATGGCCTTTGCGTTATCCAGCACGCGCGCTGCTGCAAGTGGCGTCGCAGGCTACCGAGATGGAAACGCCCCTGCCCTTATGACTTTCCCCGCACAAGAATTGCACTTTGCGGCATGGGTTTGACGCTCGCCTTTATACGCGACTAGCGTGCTCTCATGGATACACAACCACTCCGCACTTCAGTCATCGGCAGCTACCCCTTCCCTGGCTGGCTGGAGTTTGCAGCACGGCATCTGGATCAGTTTGGCAGCGCTGACCGGAGTGAGATGCAGGATGATGCCGCGATGGTGGCGATCCAGGATCAGATCGCCTCTGGTCTTGATGTGATCACCGACGGCGAGCAGACGCGCTTTGATTTTAATCTATCGTTTTACGGCTTCATCGAAGGCATCGCTCTCGAACCCGCAAGCCCGCGTCGCTTTGGACCACCGGCCCATGATCAGCGTGGAAAGCATGAGATCGTCGGCGAGCTCCGAGCGCCTCGTGGTCTGGGAGTCGTTGAGGAATATCTGCGGCTCAAGAGACTCGCTGGCAGCAGTGGCAAGCGTTTGAAAGTCAGCGTGCCTGGGCCTTACACCTTGAGTGGTCGCCTCGCGCCGAACCAACAATACTCAGATCGTTATGCCATCACTGAGGCGCTCTTGCCCATCGTGAGACAAGAGATCGCCGACCTCACCGCTGCTGGTGCCGAAGAGATCTGCGTGGATGAGCCGAGCATGAGTTGCTATGGATTCCGTGAGGACACACGGCGCTTTGTCGATCTCTTCAATCGCACCGTAGAAAGTGGTCGCGGCAAGACGCGCATCTGCACCCATCTTTGTTTTGGGAACTTCAAAGGCCACCCGGTTGGCTATCGCAAGTATGCGCCGCTGTTCCCAGCCTTCCTCGATCTGCATTGTGATGAGGTGCATGTGGAGATGGCCAATCGCGAGTACGCCGAGTTAGAACTCATCGGCGAGATCGCCAAACGCACGGACGTGGCCGTGGGTATCATCGACGTGAAGAGCTACTACATCGAGACACCCCAAAACGTGGCCGATGCCGTGCGTGAATGTTTGAAATATGCGCCAGCCAATCGCCTCGTCTTCGCCCCTGATTGCGGCCTCAGCCAGACCGCCCGCTGGGCCGCGAAGCAGAAGCTAGCCAACATGGTCTCCGGTGTGCAGATGGTGAAGGCCATGCTGTGAACCTAGACCGGTTCTCAACCACGCCCGGAGCCTAGCGACTCTTCGTCGAAGTCCGTGACGGCAAAGGCCATCTGGCCACAGCCAATGTTTCCTTCTTGGTCTCCAAACCCTGAGTGTTCGGTTGGTTTGCTCGGGGTGACTCATGAAGACCGCCGATCCGCCAGACCTGGACGTTGCGCCCGCTCTGGCGCAGCACCGGTGCCGCCATCTCCTGGAGCCTCACCACTGCCTTCACCTTGTCGGGATAGGACATGCCCGCCAATCGCCGCCTGCGGGCTTCCTTGGCTTCGAAGATGTGAGTGATGGCTTGGGGTTCGATCTTTGATCCATTGATTCCATCAACTCTCAACCATTCACCCTCAACTCAGGCCTCTGGTCAGCATGCTATTCCTTGCGCATACGCACTCACACCTTCAAATCCTCCGCAATCGTCGCGAACTGCTCCAGGGCGGCTTGCAGGTCTTCCATGATGTCGAGGGCGATGATGCCAGGCGCGGGGAGATTGGCGGACTCTTCGAGGGCATCGTCTTTGAGCCAGAAGATGTCGAGGTTGATCTTGTCGCGCTTGATCATGTCAGCGTAGTCGAAGGCTTTGAATCGCTCGGTCTCCTGGCGGTCGTGGCGAGAGGTCGAACGACTCTTGGGAGTCGTTTTGCCCTGATAACACGCCACGAAGTCATCCAGATGCTCGCGCTTGAGGGGATTCTCCTTGAGCGTGAAGTGCATGTTGGTGCGCAGGTCGTAGATCCAAAGCTTCTTGGTCCACGGCTTCTCCTGGGCGGGTTCTCAGAATGTGTGAACACAGATTCAGAATGTGTAGGAACATTCTCGGAATGTGTAGGCACAGATTCAGCCTGTCCGAGTGCCGAAGCTGATGCACCGAGGATCGACGCCTTTTGTCCACGAGATCTGCCTCTCTGGACTCACCTTTTCACCCTCAGGAGGACCCCGCCATGGCTCTTTGGAGCTCCATCGTAAATTGGTCCGCAGGAATACTTTGGGGGCCATCGGCCATGCCGTCGGGCCCCTCCAACGCCAACAGTAAAAAGAAGTCGAAACCTATGAAACGATTATTATCCTCGGCTTGTGCCCGAGCGTCCGGAGTGGCACGCGAATCTCGCGGCCAAACACCGAGCTTCAAAATGGTAACAAAAAAGCCGCATCTGCGTGCTGAGATGCGGCTTCACTGAGTAGTGTTCTGTTACTGGACTAATTAATCGTCATCATTGTCTTTGCCACGCCCGTCCTTGTCTTCGTCATCGTCGTCGTGGCACTTGTCATCTTTCTTGGGCTTTTTGCCGATATTCGATTTCTCTGCCGCCTTGGTCAGACTTTTGGCCTGAGCTTTGGTAAGCAGTTTGGCTTTGACCAGTTTCGCGGCAAGCTTCTCCACCTTACTGACATAATCACCGTGGTTCTTGGCATTGGCTGCATAGTTTGCCAGGATGACAGAAAGTGCCTGACCTTGGTAATCGAAATCAGAGATACCCGTGTCAATGCCGTCGATAAGGATACTGGTGACGACAGGAGTTAAGGCCACACTGTAAATGCTGTCATAAGTAATCGACCCGCCAAGTGCGTCATAGAAGGTTTCGTTGAGTGACAAGAATACTAGAATGTCATTCTTCGGATCTGACACGTCCGGTTGTGCGGATGTGAGTACGAGAGAGATGTTCTTACCCGTGAAGCTGCCTTCAAGGGCAAAATCGAGACCGAACCATGAGAGCTCTTTAGTAGGAGAGCTATCCCGATAAACCGTATCATCCGCATCCACGGATGTTCCCGTTCCTCCGCTGAAATTCACCGCTTGAGCCGTGATTTTGAAATCTGGCACATTGCGCCATTCACCAAGACCCGTAGGGGACGCTGTGAGATCCAGAGTGATAGTGCCCGTCACGGTGCCACCAAAAAAGGCGTCACCGCTGGTTTTCGTGCCCGTGAAGGAGTAGTTGACGGGGGCGGACTGGACCTGCGTGGTCAGCGCGAGGGCGGCAGCTAAGAAGAGAACGGATTTGAGTGTGCGTTTCATGTTTATATGTGTGTTCAGAGCATTGCCACGGCAGAATTGCCGCAGCATAAAACATTGAAACGAGATCCTAGTCTCGATGTAAAGAATTATCCTGTTCCAACAACGACACTTCTACCGCCATGTGTTAAGAGAAGTGATCTTCGATGACCGAAAGCCAGTCTGCAGGAGTTCACCGCGACGTGACTTAACAGTTGGCACCACGTCGCGTCGATCTAGTCGATGATAAGGCTTTCATCAGGTCGGCGTTTAATCCAACTTGCCATTCTCGTCCCAATCATGAAACCACTCCTTCTAACTCTCGCGCTCGCCTTTTTCGGCACGCTCTCCGCTGCTGATAAAAAACTCATCGTCATGATCGCGGGTAAGCCGTCGCATGGACCTGCTCAGCATGAGCAC
>JBEBGU010000954.1:0-1783 GCA_040081325.1 Prosthecobacter sp. | reverse complement strand
CCGGTGAGGAGTGTGCGACTCAGGGTCTTGCAGATGGCCTCGTTCATCAAGTCACGGATCGAGCCGCTGCCACCGCGCTGGATGGTTTCGCGGATTCGGTCAAAGACGACGATGGTGTCATTGATCGAGTAACCGGCGATGGTCAGCATGGCTCCGACGTGGATGAGGCTCAGCTCTTGTCCGAGCAGAACGCAGAGGCCGGGAACCATGAGAACGTCATGGGCTAGGGCGACGACGGCACCAAGGGCAAAGGCGAACTCATAGCGGACGAGTAAGTAGACGAAGATGAAGATCAGCGCGACACCGAGAGCGATCAGCGAAGTCTTCGCAGACTCTGTTCCGATGACAGCGCCGACTCGTGATGTTTGAGTTCCTTGGATGGCATCTGCGAACTTAGCTTTCACGGCCTGCTCGATGACTGGGCCTGCCTCAAACTCACTGCGAATGGCGATCACGTCACCACCCGTGGCATTGCCTTTACGCTGTGGGTAGAAGCTGCCGATTGGCTGCCCATTTTCGAGCTTCAGACCTTTGAGCAATGCATCCAGATCTGAATCTGCAATGTTCTTGCCTTGCTTCAATTCGACATGGACAAGACCACCGCCGCGGAAGTCGATGCCGAGGCTGGCTTTACCATAATAACCGAGTGCGGAGAATGAGATGGCAGTGACGACGAGTGAGGCAATGATGAAGCCCTTGGCTTTAGAGAGCACGTCGAAGACCTTGTCTGGAATGATCTTCGTGGTCGTGATCTTGGTCAGGATTCCTTTGTCGATCACCCACATGAAGATGACGCGAGTCACGATCAGCGCACCGACCATGGAGGAGAGCAAACCAATCATCAGGGTGATGGCGAAGCCTTTCACCAGACCACCAGAGATAACGAAGAGGATGACGGCTGAAATCAGCGTGGTGATGTTCGAGTCGGCGATGGCGGAGAAGGCTTTCTCATAGGCGGCCTCCAATGCGCTGGCGAGAGTGCGACCTGCTTCCATTTCCTCACGCAGACGTTCATAGATCAGGACGTTCGCATCCACCGCCATACCGATGGTGAGCACGATCCCAGCGATGCCGGGCATGGTCAGAGTGAACTGGAAGAGTGACATGCCACCAAAGAGGATGGCCAAGTTGATCACGAGGCCGATGATGGCGATGAGGCCCGCGAGGCGGTAGATGAAAAGCATGAACAAAGTGGTGATAGCCAGACCAGCGATACAAACCCACTTGCCCTGGTCGATGGAAGACTGCCCGTAGGAGGAGGACACCGCGCTTTCAGAGAGAATCGTCATCGGGTTCTCCAGCGGGTTTTCCAAAAGGGTAGCTAGCTGAAAGGCGCTCTTCTGATTGAAGTTACCCGAGATTTGCGCCGTGCCGCCATAGTGTTTTGTGAGTAGCCGGGGAGCAGAAATGATCTCGCCGTCCACGATGATCGCGAGCTGTGCCTCGTTCGGCTCCGGGCGATAGTTTGTTTCAGCAATCGCATCAAAAAGCTTCGCCCCCTCGCTATCGAGATTCAGGTACACCTTCCAGCCTTCTGCATCGGTATTGGCATAGGCTCTCTCCACATACTTGCCTTCCATGTCTGAGTGATTGCGGACGAGTTCGCTTCCACGGTCCGGCAAATCTTTACCGTCCTTGTCCTTCTCCTTCTTGTATTTGAATTCTTCCCAGCCCGGCTCTTTTATGCCGCCGTTGGTTTTGATCTCCTGAAGCTTAGACGAACTCTTCTCATGGACGATGCGGAACTCCAGATGCGCGACTTGCTGAATCTTGGTGCGCACGT
>JBEBGU010000197.1:0-6909 GCA_040081325.1 Prosthecobacter sp. | reverse complement strand
ACCAACACCGTGGCCGACAAACTCGCGCACGACGGTGTAGCCATACTGAATGACGTGCTCTTCCACAGAGGCACAGAGGTCACCTAGCATCCAGCCATCGCGCGCATGACGGATCGCCACATGCAGAGATTCCTCAGTCGCTGCCAGCAGATGCAGTGTTTCTTTGGCCACATTACCGACGGGAACACTGAGGGCGTTGTCGCCAATCCAACCGTCGAATTCAATGCCAACATCGATCTTCACGATGTCCCCATCCTGGATAACTCGCGCTCCACCGATGCCATGCACGACCTCTTCGTTGATGGAGATACAGATGTGTCCAGGAAACTTTCGGTAACCGAGGAAGGCGCTTTTGCAGTGACGCGCTTTCATCTCGGCAGCGGCGTAGCGATCCACCTCGCCTGTGGTAATCCCGACATGCACGAGGGCCGCCGTCTTCAGCAAAATATCACGCGCGATTCCGTTAGCGACACGGATGCCGTTTTGCTGGGCACCGTGACGAATCGGGATCTTGTTCGAAAGCAATCCCATGATGGCTTACTTCCCGCCTGTGGAAATGAACCAAGCAACTCCGAGAATGGTGATGATGGCGATGCCGACCCAGAGCCATGTGACCGTGGTTGCATCAGCCACCTGACCCGTCTGAGCCATGCGATCGAAGCGACCACGAATGCGGCCTTTTTTCAGGAATCCATCATAATGGCTCTGCAGGAGATGGGTCTCGATCTGGCGCATGACATCAAGCACGACACCGACAAGGATCAGCAGGCTGGTGCCACCAAAGAACTGTGCGGTCTGCGGGGCGATGCCCATGAAGCGGCTCACGACAGCAGGCATGACATAGAGACCTGTGAGGAAAATCGCACCCGCGAAGGTGAGACGGCTCATCGTGAAGTCGAGGAAGTCAGCCGTCGGCTTGCCAGGACGAATGCCAGGCAGGTAGCCACCGCTCTTTTTCAAGTCTTCGGAAATCTGTGTGGGCTGGAACATGGTAGCGACCCAGAAATAACTGAAGAAGAAGATCAGAGCAGCAGAGATGACATAATAAACCCAGCCGGAACCGATGAGAGCAGAGAAGTCCTGCACCCAGCGCACGTCAGGGAACATGGAACTGAGGATCTGAGCCGGGAAGAGCAAGATCGCCTGCGCGAAGATGATCGGCATGACGCCTGAGTAGTTGACCTTCAGAGGCAGATACTGAGTCTGCCCGCCATAGACTTTACGACCGACGACACGCTTAGCGTATTGGATAACGATTCGCCGCGTCGCCTGAGTGAGAGCGATAACACCCGCGATCACAAGGACCATGAAAGCGAGAAGCATGACGAGCTTTGCGGGTTTGCTCATGTCGTTGGCGGCACCACCGACAAAGGTTTGCCACACCTGAACGAGGGCACCTGGCAGGTCCGAAACAATGTTCACACAAATCAAGAGGGAGACTCCATTGCCAATGCCACGCTCGGTGATCATCTCACCCAGCCACATCATAAGCATGGTTCCTGCGGTGATGGTGATGACGGTCGTGATGACAAACACTGGGCCGTAATCTGGCACCAGCGGGCGTCCGAGACGGTCAATGACTTCCTGCAACCCGCCGAGGAAGATGTTCTGTCCAGGAGCGGAAAGTGACTTCGCAAGAAGATAGCCTTGGAAGAGGCAAAGGGCGATTGTCGCAAGACGTGTGTATTGGGTAATCTTTTGGCGACCACCGTCTTCACGAGCCATTTTGCTCATGCTCGGCACAACTGCCGTGAGCAACTGAAGCATGATGCTAGCGCTGATGTAAGGCATGATTCCGAGCGCAAAGATGGCGCAGTTTTGCAAGCCGCCGCCGCTGAACACATTGAGTAGAGCTGCGACTTGGGCACCGGCTCCGTCAGTGTCAGCCGTGCGAGTCTTGATCCACTCGTCGAGTACGGAGGCATCGACACCAGGGAGCGTGATAGCGGTTCCGATACGGACGATGACAATCATCGCCAATGTAAAGAGAATGCGTGAACGAAGGTCGGGAACCTTGAAGCTGTTGGCAAAAGCGGAAATCATGGGGAGTAAAAGACTGGTCGGGGATAAAGGAAAGCGGGCCACGTCTTCTGCCAACCTCTCGGTTGGGCGCAGACTGGCCCGCTCAAAGTTTCAGGGGTGGATCAGGCAGCAACGGAACCGCCGGCCTTCTCGATCTTCTCGCGGGCGGTAGCGCTGACGCTCTTGATCTCGATGGTCAATTTGCGTGTCAGGTCACCCGTGCCGAGGATCTTGATGGCATCACAGACACGGTTAACAAGACCCTTCTCACGGAGAGAAGCTTCATTGATCACGGCACCGTCTTCGAAGGCATCATTGAGGCAACCAACGTTGACCACTTCATACACATCACGGAACTGAACATTGCTAAAGCCCTTCTTGGGGAGACGACGGTGAAGCGGCATCTGACCACCTTCAAAGCCAGGGCGGATACCTGCGCCTGCGCGGGCTTTCTGACCTTTGTGGCCTTTACCGGAGGTCTTGCCGTGACCGGAGCTTTCACCGCAGCCGATACGCTTGCGGCGCTTCTTGGCACCGGGGCGGGGTTTGACGTCTTGGAGTTGCATAGGGATTTGAAATTTGAAATTTGAAATTTGAAATCAATCAGAGCGCCTTGCGCTCCTTGAGTTCTTTACCTCGAGCGCGCATGATCTCATCCTTCGGACGGAGAGCAGCAAGAGCCGCGAGTGTAGCTTTGACGACATTGGCGTGATTGCTGGAACCCAGCGACTTACCGATAACGTCTTTCACACCAGCAGCTTCGAGGACAGCGCGAGCGCCACCACCAGCAATGATTCCAGTACCAGGGGAGGCTGGCTTGAGCATGATGGCACCGCCACCGTGCTCACCGATCACTTCATGCGGGATGGTATTGTTGTTTAGATGAACGATGTTCATCTTCTTGCGGCTGTTTTCTGTCGCCTTCTTGATGGCGTCGGAAACTTCGTTCGCCTTACCGAAGCCCCAACCCACTTTGCCCTGGCGATCACCAGAAACAACGAGTGCGGAGAAACTGAAGCGACGACCACCCTTTACGACCTTTGCGCATCGGTTGATGTGGACCACTTTTTCGACGGAGTCTGAACTGTCTCTTTCACTGCCGGAACGATTAAAATCTGCTGCCATAAAAAGGAATAGTGGGGATTAGAACTTCAGGCCCTTTTCACGGGCGGCATCGGCGAGAGCCTTGACTTTGCCATGATAGATAAAACCACCGCGGTCGAATACGACTTGGGTGATGTTTGCCGCGAGGGCACGTTCGGCCAGAACTTCGCCAATCTTAGTGGCGTTCAGAATGTTGGCTTTACCTTCACCGAAACCTTTTTCTTTGGTCGATGCGGAAACAATCGTTTTGCCTGCTTCATCATCGATGACTTGGGCATAAACATTCGTGTTGGAGAAATAGACCGCGAGACGTGGCCGGGCAGTTGTGCCCTTGAGTGTCTTGCGGATGCGCGCGTGGATACGCGAGCGGCTGAGTTTGCGATTCTTCACTGCCATGATGAGTTTCCTCCAATTAAATTACTTCACGCTCTTACCAGCCTTACGGCGGATTTGTTCACCCACATATCTGACGCCCTTTGCCTTGTATGGCTCTGGCGGATAGTAGGCCCGGATGTCGGCAGCGAGCTGGCCGACGATTTGTTTATCGATTCCTTCAATCGCGATCTTGGTGTTCTCAGTGACGGTGACTTTGACACCAGCTGGGATCGGATGAAGACGTGGATGCGACTGACCGAGGTTGAGATCGATCACGTTACCTTTGACGGCAGCGCGGAAACCAACGCCGTGGATTTCAAGATTCTTGATGTAGCCCTTGCTGACACCTTCAATCATGTTGCCAATGAGACGTTGACTTGTGCCGTGCATGGCACGGACTCGGCGGTCTTCGTTGAGGCGAGTCACAAGGACTTCTTTGCCTTCAGCAACAACTGTGATTCCTTCAGGGAAGACCCAGTTGAGTTTGCCTTTGGGGCCTTCGACGAGGACACTGCGGTCCGCTCCGATTTTGACGGAGACTTTGTCAGGGAGAGAGATGGGTAGTTTACCGACGCGTGACATGATGTTGTTCCTCGATGATTACCAGATCTGGGCAAGAAGTTCGCCGCCCACTTTGGCTTTCTTTGCACGTGCACCAGTCATGATGCCACGGGATGTGGACAGAATAGAGATACCGAGGCCACCGAGTACACGGGGGATCTCGTCCACAGACACATACTTGCGCAAACCTGGTTTGCTGATGCGTGTGAGGTTGCGGACAACCGGAGCCTTGCCCTGGTATTTAATTTTCAACTTGATGCGCGGATGCGCAGCAGTGGTGTCCATTTCGTAGCTCCACAGGTAGCCTTCTTCCTGAAGGATGCGAGACAGCTCGTTCTTCATTTTGGAGAAGGGAACGAAGCACTCCTGCTGGCCTGCGGATGCGGCATTGCGGATGCGGGTGAGAAAGTCAGAGATTGGGTCAGTCATGGCTCGTTGGAGTCGGACGGTTCAGTTCAGGTTAAGCGGCGGCGGCCTCAGCAGCCTGGCCTTCGCCCTTGTTCTGAGGAGTGTTAATCTTACCACGGAACGGCATGCCGAGTGCGCGGAGTAACTCGCGGGCATGGTCATCATTGTTGGTGGAGGTGACGAAAGTGATGTCAAAACCGAGCGTGCGCTTGATTTTGTCTAGTTCAATCTCAGGGAAGATGGACTGGTCACTCACACCAAGTGTGTAGTTACCACGACCATCAAAGGCACGAGGAGCAACACCACGAAAGTCACGAACACGTGGGAGGGCTGTGCGGACGAGACGCATCAGGAAGTCATACATGCGTGGGCCGCGCAGTGTGATTTTCACACCAACGTTTTCACCAGCGCGCAGTTTGAAGTTGGCGATAGCCTTCTTGCTCTGGGTGATGATTGGCTTTTGGCCAGTGATGAGCGTCACTTCATTGACGGCATCTTCAATCGCCTGCTTGCGCTCACCTTGGGAGCCGACGGAGCAGTTGATGACGATCTTTTCAAGTTTCGGCACGCAATGGATGTTATCGAGCGCGAGTTGAGTCTTCAGCGAATCGCGAAGTTTCTCTTTATACAGAGTCTGTAATACGGGGATCATTTTTTCAGTGTTGGCTGTGCGGCCTTTCCGTTACGGGTGACAGCGGTAAGGCTGGGCCGAGCAAGGGGGGCAACATATTGGGGGACTACTTCTTTTTCGCAACCTTCTTCTTTGCTGTCTTCACGACGGGAGCTTCAGCAAGCTTGACGTTGGAAATATGGATGGGGCCTTCGATTTCGATGATACCGCCAGCCTGATTCTGCTGACTTGGTTTCACCGTCTTCTTGATCATGCGGACACCTTCGATCAAGACGCGATTCTTGGAGGTCTGAACTTCCTTGATAATGCCTTGGGCACCTTTGTGTGCACCGGAGATGACGACGACAGTATCGCCTTTGTTTACGTGGGTTTTGACTCGGCTCATAGCACTTCGGGGGCGAGGGAAACGATCTTCATGAAGTTCTTGTCACGCAGCTCACGAGCGACGGGACCGAAGATGCGTGTACCTTTCGGATTGTTATCTTTATCGATGATGACCATGGCGTTTTTGTCGAAACGCAGAATCGAACCATCATTGCGGCGGATTGGATGTGCGGTGCGGACGATGACGGCACGAACGACTTCACCCTTCTTCACGCTGGCGGTCGGCGTGGACTCACGAATATGTGCGGTGATGATATCGCCAACATAAGCGAAGCGGGTATTCTTCTTTCCCAGCACGCCGATCATGGTTGCAAGGCGGGCTCCGGTGTTATCTGCCACCGGGATTGATGACTCCATTTGTAACATAGCTTTTTCTTCCTCAGTTGAATGGGTTGATCTGTTCCTAGCGGGGGTTAGTGCTTGAGCACTTCCTCCAGGTTCCAGCGCTTCAGTTTACTCATTGGACGGGTTTCAGAGATCAGGACGCGGTCACCGATCTTGGCCAGTTCCTTCTCATCGTGAGCGTAAAAGGTCGATGTTTTGCGGACAATTTTCTTGAACTTAGGATGCGGCACACGGCGCTCCACCTCGACCACGATGGTCTTGTTCATTTTGTCTGACGTCACCTTGCCAATCCGTGTCTTGCTCACGGCTGCTTTGGCTGGGGTCGGGATCGCGGTTTCTGTATCGCTCATGGGATGGGAATCAGGGCAAATGGGTTGCGTTCAGGATCAGGCGGCCTTCGCCACACGGCTGCGCTCGGTCACGATGGTTTCAATTCGGGCCACTTCACGGCGCAATGTCATGATGCGGGAAGGGTTCTCTAGCTGGCCGATCTGCTGCTGCACACGCAGGTTCAGCATTTCCTGGCGGAGTTCGCGGCGGCGGGCACCTAGCTCTTCCACTGTCATTTCACGGAGTTCTTTGATCTTCATGTTAAATTCGGTGGTGCAGGATTAATGGGAGATCGCGCGGGTGATAAACCGGGTGCGGAGACCGAGCTTATTGGCAGCAAGGCGGCAAGCGTCACGAGCGGTGGCTTCATTCACGCCAGAGATCTCGAAAAGAACGTGACCTGGAAGGACCACTGCAACCCAGAATTCGGGTGAACCTTTACCTTTACCCATTCGAGTTTCAGGTGGACGAGCTGTGCAAGGCTTGTGCGGGAAGATACGGATAAACACCTTACCTTTGCGCTTCAGGAAGCGAGTAATCGCCACACGACATGCTTCGATCTGGTTGTTCTTGATCCAGCCGCGGTCAAGCGTCTGGAGTCCAAAGTCACCGAAGTCCAACTTGTTGGCACTGGTGGCGATGCCCGAGCGACTGCCGCGCTGGGTTTTACGATACTTTACTCGACTGGGAAGAAGGGCCATGGGTCAAACTCCTGTAAGGATCCGGTTAACTAAAAGGGGTGAATTGAA
>JBEBGU010000953.1:0-1789 GCA_040081325.1 Prosthecobacter sp. | reverse complement strand
GTCCCCAGCCGAGTCGGTTTAAACTCCCACACACATCACAAACGAAAGGCAGCCCCGATCAGGGCTGCCTTTCTTGCTCTCGGAACTGAGTGGGCGTGAGCTTGGTCATCTTCTTGAAATCCTTGCTAAAGAAAAATTGATCACTGTAGCCGACCTGCCGAGCGACTTCCTTAATGGCGTCTTCAGACTCGATGAGTCGGTGCTTCGCTTGATTGATGCGCTCACGTCGCAGCCAATCGATTGGGCTAGTGCCGATAGCCGTTTTGAATAGGCGACTAAAATGGCTCTCACTCATTCCCGCGAGTTGGGCGAGTTCGATCACACGAATCGGAGTGTGAAAGTAAAGCCGCATCTTCTCCAGCGCCTTCTGCACAGGCATCGGCAGCTCTGGGCGGATCATGTCGGGATCAGAAAGACGTGCCTCAAAAGCTAGAGCAATGAGCGCCGTCACAGCAGCATTCACCAGCGCGGCATCACTTGGGCGGTTACCCGACATGTACCGGAACACTCGTTCAAATTCCTGCGTGGCCTGACGCGCATCAAAGCTCCGAATCACCGGCTGCGAACGTATCTCCAATAACTTGGCGACTTTCTCCAGAGGCCTGCCTTCAACACGAATCCAATACAGTTCCCAGGGTTCCTCAGTGATCGCACCATAGGCGTGGGGATGATGGCAGTTCACCCACACCAACTCATCTCCGGAAACTTCATGTCGCTTACCATTGACCTGAACCCAGCCGCGCCCGCTGATGCAGAGAATCAGCTCATGCCCAGGATAAGTCTCACGCTGAATTCGATGCTCAAAGCCTGCACGCAGATGCCCGCCTCTGACGACCGAATAAAACAAGTCCCTCTGCCAGTCCGCTGGCGTGGCATATAGATTCGACAAAAAAGTGGTCTCACGGGGCAGCTTCTTCATGGTTGGATACGACATATCATCACAAATCATGCCCGCTGTCGAACGCAGAATGATGAATCACTTTTTCTGTGCCTTCCGCATATTCAGTGGTTCCTCATCTCTGAATTTGGGCTACAGGCGGTGCTCCAAACACCATGCCCCGACTTTTACTCTTCGATATAGATGGAACCCTGCTCGACACAGGCGGTGCCGGTGGTGCCTCTTTGCTAGATGCGGCAGAGGAAATATTCGGCGTGGCCAGACAGGACCTACCACCGCTCGATCTCGCCGGTGCCACCGATGGCGGCGTACTGCGTCGTTTGTTCGGCCAAGTCGGTCACGCATACGATTCAGCAGCCATCACGGCTTATCTGAGCTGCTATCTCGGACACCTACACCGCCGACTCCATGACGAATCTTTTATCGGCGAGACACTGCCAGGCATCGCAGCGCTTTTGACCATGCTGGAGTCCGCAGACGGCGCAGACATCGGCCTGCTCACTGGCAATGTGAGGCGTGGTGCAGAGATGAAGCTCGCGCGCTTTGATCTTGGCTCACGTTTTGTGGACGGAGCCTTTGGTGATGACGCCGAGGACCGCAATCTTCTCGGCCCCGTCGCCATGCAGCGCATGACCGCAGCCACAGGTCGCAGCTACACCGTGGCAGACGTCATCGTCATCGGCGACACGCCAAAGGACATCTCATGCGCTCATGCCATCGGCGCGCGTTGCCTCGCGGTTGGCACAGGCCATTTTCAGGCCGAAGCGCTCCGCATTCACCAGCCCTGGCAGTGCCTGGAGAGCTTGGCAGAAACAGAGCGCGTGTGTGAACTGCTGCTGTCATGAATTCCGCATCCGCCAGCGCCTCGTCAGCGATGCGACTCTCTTTGAT
>JBEBGU010000196.1:0-6915 GCA_040081325.1 Prosthecobacter sp. | reverse complement strand
TCCACCGCCAACACGTCTGCCAATGGGGGATTCGATGAATTCAATCGGAGCACAGATTCTCTTCATGCATCTCTTTCCTACAGCCCGACCAAAACCTGGACGGCTGGCCTTGAAGGTGGTTCGAGTATAACTAACTACGAAAGCTCATTCAACGCTGACGGTGTAATCAACAATTTGGGAGCCTTTGCGGTACTTCCTATTGGAAAGACGACGTACCTCCGAGCATCGGCGGGTGCACAAATGTTCGAGTTCGATTCTTTACCAAAGCCAATCATTTTCGGAGGCACTCCACTTAACCCTACGCCAAATCAAATCACATCAAACTCCGGCGACCAGAGCGATCTCAATGACTACTACTGTTCACTCACACTCAGTAATCGACTGAACGCCCGAATCAGTCAATCACTCACAGTGGGCCATGAATCGGCTCTGAATCTAACATCCAATTTTGTCACCGCCGACTTTGTGAATTACGGCATGGCATTTGTCGCTTGGAAAGGCAGTCGGATCACCATTAGCAGCTACCTAGAAGATGCGAAAGCTTCCGGCGGTACATTTGCTCAAGACTTTTTTCAATATGGCGGCGACATTTACATAGCTCATCGTCTTACCTCTCACCTGCAATTGGGAGCCGGCTACCACTATGGATTCAGCGATCCTGATGCTCAACCTCAAGCCACCAACGCGACAAACAACGATTTCGTCCAGCAAGCATTTAATGTGGATTTGACATACATCCTATCCGCCAAGGCTACACTTAATCTTGGCTACCGATATTTTACCACTAAAGTGGATGGTGCCACGGGACAAGACTTCAATCAAAATCGCGTCGTCTTGGGTTTTAACTACAATTTCTGACCCTTGTTGTTGCTAATTGAACATGCGGGTTTGGTTTTGCAATTCGCATAAGTAACGCTCCACCACACAATCGAGTGCCATGTGCCCATCCAAACTTACTGTTTTTCTTTTTTCCAGCGTTCTTTTCTTCAGCTCACTTAAAGCTCAAGATCCGGGAGTGCGGGAGTACGAGGACCGCCGACAGGCGGCACCTAACGGAGAAGTAAGTTCTGGCGCAATTGCAAAATCCGCTGCAGTCATCAACTCAATGGATGTTCTTGACGACACCCAGCCGATTGAATCTGGAGACCTGATCAGTATCCGAATCGTTGAAGATAGGCGTGAACCGCTGCAGCTTCGTGTGGGAGCTACTGGAGAAGTCAATGCGCCTCATATAGGACTCGTCAAAGCGACAGGCAGAACCTGCAAGAAGCTAGCTTACGAGGTAAAACGCCGACTCGAACTCAACTATTATAACTCGGCGACAGTTGTCGTCGCGATCGACCTCAAACGACAGGACGATCCGAACGCACGTGTCCGAACTAGCGGCTACGATATCGATTTCTTCACTGTGTATGGGCAAGTTATACGTCAGGGTAAGTACGAACTGCCTGTAGACGAGGACATCACCATTAGTCAAGCAATCCTTCGTGCGGGTGGTTTCGCCCAGTTTGCCTTTCCTCAGAAAGTGAAACTGGTGCGCAAAACGCCGCAAGGCAACAAAACCGTCGTGATAAATCTAGATGAGATTATGCGCAGAGGAAATCTCGAATACGACATCTATGTACGCAGCAATGATGTAATTATCGTCGATGAGAAGAAGATAAATTTCTGATGCTGGTGTGCACTGCGTTTGGTTAATCCCCAGACATCTAAGTTAAACATAATCATCAAATTTTCAGTGGCTAAAGACCATGTTTAACTCATTCTAGATCCCCCTGAACCTTCCTCTTGCTTGCCACTAGTTTTCATCGCCCCCCAACCCTCACATAAGTCATGGAAAACAACCTGCTCCTTCCGCCACAAACGCCCGGGCAGTCCTCTACTCTAAGCCGCATTCATGAGACGTCGGCCAAGTTTCAGCGTTACAAGATACTACTCCGCCGCCGTTGGTGGTTTTTGCTATTAACGGCCAGTATCGGGGTCTGCATTCAAGCACTTCGCATTACAGGTCAGCCTGACACTCACCAAAGCCTTGCCAAGCTTGTTGCAGGTGGGCGCATCGTCTCTAATGAGGGAAATGTCGGCTGGCAGGAACAGCTAACGGACTTTTACGGCACCATCATTGAAACATTAGAGAGTGCGGAAATGAAGAAACGAGCTTTGGCTCGTGTTCATGCGCTACATCCAGACTTAAAGGACACCAATGTAGATATACGCGTAGCTCAGACAAAAGGCTCCGCCATCTTCAATGTTTTCGCTATAGGCTCTGAGCCTAAATTCACCAAAATTTTTCTTGACGCTATGCTCGACGAGTTTGTAGCCTTTAGGCAGCAGATTCGTGAACAAGGTCTTGAACGCGCTTTGAACGCATTCACTGAGACTGTCGTTAAGAAGAGCAAAGAACTACAAGAGCGCACTGAAAGGCTTGAAGCCTTTCGCAAAGCCAATGAAGTAGTCGTACTGAATGACGACCGCAATGAAGCCGCTGCCTTCCTACTAGCGATGAAAGCCAAACGAGAAAACATTCTCAGTGAATCCAAGGACATAGATACCGCCTTGCAAGATGTGGATGCCGCCATGGTTGACCGTGAACGTGGTCTTGCATCTGCCGCCAATACAGGCAGTCAAGCTCCGTCACCCCAGCCAAATAAGCCAGTTGAGAATCAGCAAAACATGCCTCAGTCAGCTATGAATGGCTCAGGAAATGCAAGCCTAGGCATGACGACCGCGGAGAGAGACTATCTCGATACAAAAAAACAGATCATGCAGCTTTCAAACGAGAGGGTGAAACTGCTCAAATCCTTCAAATCAGGCCATCCAGACGTTGTGGTACTAGATGAACAAATAGACTCAGCGAAGCTGCTACTCACGAACTATAGTGAGGAAATCGTCAAAGAGATGCGCAGTCGCTCTGTGACGCTCCAGAGATTGCTACGCGGTATTGATGAGCAGATTGCGGGCAAGCAAAAAGAGGCTCTTGAACTCGGCGGCAAACTTGCGGAGCACGAACGCTTAGAAGAGGAATTCAAGGCTACCAAACTCGCCCATGATCAGATGTTTGCTCGTGTGGAAAATTTCCAAAAT
This sequence comes from Prosthecobacter sp., assembly GCA_040081325.1. Classification (GTDB taxonomy): domain Bacteria; phylum Verrucomicrobiota; class Verrucomicrobiia; order Verrucomicrobiales; family Verrucomicrobiaceae; genus Prosthecobacter. The sequence goes on along the minus strand of JBEBGU010000196.1, from coordinate 3,831 downwards.
CTCCAAAATGTGCAAACTGACTATGTTGCCATCCAAGAGCACGCCTCGAATGCCTACAAGGACGTTCAAGACTGGATCAAGCCCCTAGTTGGTGGTCTTGCTGGCGGTATGATTTTTGGAATGATTGTGTTGGTTCTTTTTGACCGTCTCGATGACCGTATGAACTCCTTTAGTGAGTTTCAAGGCCTATTCCCCTCCGAGGCCGTACTTGGTCAGATTCCAGAGCAAAGACAGCGTGGAGACGTTGCCCTTTTGCGTTCTAGCGATGATCGTCATTTGTATGCCGAGGCTTTCAGAAATGTTCGCTCATCCATTCTTTTCAAAAATTGGCAAGGTAAAATGCCAAAGACGATCCTCGTCACCAGTGCTGTGCCGAATGAAGGCAAGACAACCATAACTTCAAACCTCGCAGTTACCATGGCTACATCGGGCGCACGAGTGCTAATTGCCGACTGCGATTTGCGGCGAGGTGGTGTTAGCGAACTTTTCAAGCTGCCCGGCACGCCTGGACTCAGCGAAGTACTACGCGGCAAACTCCACTGGCGCGATGCCGTGCAGGAAACAGGAGTACGTGGACTTGACCTCTTGGCGCGCGGTGAAGTTTTCGACCAAACCTCCGAAATGCTGCTATCTAAGACAGCCGAAGAAATGCTGCGTGAAATGGGAGATGAATATGATTATGTCATCTTCGACAGTGCGCCAGTTCTTGTGGCTGATGATACCGCTAGCTTCGCCCCGAAACTTGATGCCGTTCTCTTCGTGGTTCGTCTATCCTCAACCATGGCTCGTCTCTCAGGCAAGGCGCTTGACCTGCTCTATGATAGACAAGTCAATGTTGGTGGTGTTATTCTAAACCGCTCTACCACAAATCTTAAAGAATACACATATTACAACTACGCCAGTTACTACTACGCGCCAGCCAAGAAGGCCGCTGAAGTTAAAGTGTAATCTGTGAAGTAGCCTGATTCTCAACGCGCTTTGTGATTTCAGAATAAATATTTCCTAGCGTGACCATAGGCCTCTTATGAAATAGATATCAGGATATTCCATCACGCACTGCGACCAGATGGAGATCCGCACAAGCTGCGCTTGACTCAGCACGCCGATTTGAGCACTGAGCAGTCATGAACTCACCTCCAGCACCACCTTTGCAGGGCGCCATTATTTTTGGGGCCGGAAGTTGGGGGACTGCGCTCGCTAGTCTTCTTCATGAGCGTGGATTGAAAGTTCAATTTTGGGGGCGCGATGAGGCGCTCATGCATGAGATCCGGGAGTCGCGGCGAAACTCACGCTATCTTCCAGGTCTGCATTTGCCTGAGGGCATTGCTGTAACGAGTGATCTGAGTGCGCTGACGGCAGCAGACATGTTGGTTTTTGTTGTGCCGTCCAAAGGCATTCGCGAGACGGCACAGCTCGTGGCTAGGTCGGGATTATATGCACAGGCCAAGGTGATTGTGTCCTGTGCGAAAGGCATTGAGCTACACACCGGTAAACGCATGTCAGAGATCATCGCGGAGCAATTCCCAGGCACTGTGACCGCTGTTTTGACGGGGCCAAATCATGCCGAAGAAGTCTCCCAACGCCTTGCTACTGCGGCTGTCGTGGCCTGTGCGGATGAAGTAATTGCAAAGCAAGTTCAAGGTTGCTTCACACTGCCATGGTTCCGCAGCTACACGAGCGATGACGTCTGTGGTGTCGAATGGGCAGGCGCGATGAAGAACCCATATGCGATCGCAGCTGGTATCGCGCTAGGTTTGAAACTGGGGGACAATGCGATCGCCGCACTGGTCACCCGCGCGCTGGCAGAGATGGTGCGGCTCGTTGTCCGCATGGGCGGTAAGGCGGATTCCTGCTTTGGTCTCGGCGGTGTGGGAGATCTCATGGCCACCTGCTACTCCGAGCACAGTCGCAATCATCGGGTCGGCAAGCTACTGGGTGAAGGCATGTCACTCCCAGACATCATCGCTAGCACGCGAATGGTGGCGGAAGGTGTGCCAAACACCGCTAGTCTATATGAAGCCGCTCAGGCGCATCAAGTCCGCACGCCATTGCTCGCCGAGATAAATGCCATTCTACATCAGGGCAAGCCTGCGCGTGAGGCTATGCAGGCCCTGCTGTCACGCGATCCACGGGCAGAGATGGACAATGCGCGTTAAAGATCGCAGATGAACTTCGTTTCTTACTCCTGACCATGCGACTTCTCTTCCTGCTCTGCCTTCTAGTTTTGTCAAAGCCCGCTTCGGCGGCTGGCAAATTGCGCTACAATCGTGACATCAGGCCTATCCTCAGTGATAACTGTTTTGCCTGTCATGGCCCCGACAAGAACCACCGCGAGGCTGATCTACGACTCGACGTACGTGAGGCAGCCATCGAGATGAAAGCTATCATCCCCGGCAAGCCCGAAGCCAGTAGCATCACGGAACGCATGCACACTCATGATGAAGACGATCTCATGCCGCCGCCGGAATCGAAGAAGACGCTGACGGATGCGCAGAAGAAACTCATCGCAGACTGGATCAAAGAAGGTGCTGAATACGAGCCACATTGGGCTTACACGCCCTTAGTGAAACCTGCTGTGCCTGTGATTTCTGATCTCAAATCACAGACTTCTAATCCCATCGACGCATTCATCCGCACTGAGCTGGCAGAGAAGAGCATCTCCCCTTCCCCACCCGCCGACTCGCGCACATTAATCCGCCGCATGAGTTTGGATCTCACGGGATTGCCGCCTACTTCGAGTGAATCAGAAACCACCGATCTCAAAGCACACCTTGATAGACTGTTAGCCTCTACCCATTTCGGTGAGCGCTGGGCCGTCTGGTGGCTCGATGTCGCTCGCTTCTCCGACACGGTCGGATTTCATGGCGATCAGAACCAGCGTATCTTCCCCTACCGCGATTACGTCATCAATGCTTTCAACTCGAACAAACGATTCGATCAATTCACACTCGATCAGCTCGCTGGCGATCTTTTACCCGATGCCACGACCGAGCAGCGAATCGCCTCAGGCTTTAACCGCCTAAACATGATGACTCGTGAAGGCGGTGCACAGGCCAAGGAATACCTCAACAAGTATCAGGCGGACCGCGTGCGCACCGTCGGTGGAGCCTGGCTTGGTGCCACACTTGGATGTTGCGAGTGTCACGATCACAAATTTGATCCCTACAAGGCCAGTGACTTTTATTCCATGTCCGCCTTTTTCGCCGATGTGAAACAGTTCGGTGTCTATTCCAGCTACCGCCAAGGCGAGTCAGAAGAACTCAAGGGCTGGTCGAATGATCACCCCTTCCCGCCCGAGATCTTGGTGGATAGTCCCTATTTGCAGAAGCGTCTCGAGAAGATCGAAAAACAGATGACCGATTTGGCCAACGCCAAAGCCAAGGCCGACATTGCTACTTTTGAAAACTGGAAAGCCACTGCAACCAAGTTCCTTTCCGCTAATCCATCAGGCTGGTTCACTCCAGAAGTTGCCGCGAGCACGGCGATCTCTGCACCAACGGATAAGAAAGGTAAACCCAAGTCGGTGAAGCCCAAGAAGCCTTTGCCAGCTGATGAATCCATCATTCGCCAGCAGGCAGACGGTAGTCTTCTAATCACGGCCAAGGCAGCTCAAGAAACCACGCTCAAGTTCACCCCTGGCGTGCTCACCGTGGCAGCAGTGAAGATCGAGTTACTGCCCACGCCTCAGCATAAAGACAGCCTCGAACTCAATGGATCGGGCAGTGGAATGACATTCAGTCCTCAGTTCACCGCTCAGACAGAGGCGGGGAAAAAAAGTCTGAAGCTAAACATACGCCATGCCGCAGCTGATCACTATGAGCCGCGCTATGC
>JBEBGU010000952.1:0-1791 GCA_040081325.1 Prosthecobacter sp. | reverse complement strand
GCTTTCCCCCCAGGCTAAGTCTTGGGCCACCCCACCGCGAATCGTCCAACAACCGTTATCATTGTGGCTTCGCACAATGATAACCATGTTCGTTCGCCCCGTTTGTTCGTGCTGAGGTCATTTTGATGGGCTGACTGCATCAATACTCCTTGAGTGCCATAGAGTCCTCGTTGAGCCATCTGGAAATCTTCTTTACTTGGGGCTTTCGGGTAGTGTCGTCATGAAATATGACAACAATGCGATCTTCCATCTCTCCTAGCTTTTCGGTTCGGTGACTGCCACGAATGGGAAATGAAACCATGATACCATCAGGGGTTCCGCTGGTTCGGCTGGCGAAATACACTGAGACACTGGGCTTGGAGTAGCTTTTCGCTGGAATATCCGGCAATTGAGTTAAGGCAAGCTTCCGGGCTTGGTCGATCAGGGCGCTTAAAGTCGCCGATGAAGGAGTTTGGGTCTTCGGTTCGCTTGCACCAACGGTGAAAATGAATAGGCACACAGAGAGGACTCCCAACATCTTTTTGATTGTTTGCTTCATGGTGAGTGACGCGCTGAAGTTGGGCGAACAGTGAAGATCATTCACAGATCGTGAGGTTTGTCAGCAGCTATATAGCCCACGGATTTGAGGGAATATCACGGGGTTTTGATCTCATGATCGAGTTTTAACCGCCTATGCCGTACTCGTGCAATAAAAAAGTAGAATATCATTCAGATAGTGGGAGTGTTTATGAGCAACAAGTCAGAACCTAAACTGGAAGACAGGCTGCGCGGCGTGCTCCGCCTCAAGCAGTACTCGCCACGAACGGAGGAGACGTACATCCAGTGGTACAAACGCTATGTACACTTCCAAGCTCAGGTCGCAGGAAGGATGCGGCACCCGGCGGAAATGGGGACGGAAGAGGTGACGGCCTTTTTGACGAATCTAGCCGTGAACAAGAACCTGACGGCCTCTTCCCAAAACCAGGCACTGAATGCGTTGGTATTCCTGTACCGGGAGGTGCTCAAGATGGAACTGGAAGGCATCGACGGGGTGAGAGCCAAGAGGTCGAAGTACCTGCCGGTAGTTTTGACGCAAGGCGAGGTGAAGACCCTGCTGGCAGGCGTGAAAGGCGATGCCGGGCTGGCGGTAAAGCTGCTATACGGCTGCGGACTGAGAGTGGCGGAGGTGCTGGCGCTGCGGATCAAAGACGTGGATCTGGGCGGCGGGAAGATCGAGGTGCGTGGCGGCAAAGGGGACAAGGACCGGGTTATCACGCTGCCGAAAAGATGGATGAACTGCTGGTGGCGCTGAGAAGGTAGGGAGGCGGGTCCGCCAGCCGCCTTCTGGGAACGGAGCTTGGAGGACCAAGCTGCCTACCGACCACGCGCCTCGGGCTGCTGGTGAGACTTTCTGATCCAAAACTGGGCGGCGAACCAAAGCAGAATGGGCAGTAAGGCGCTCAGGGTGATCGCTAAGCTGGGGCTGGTGTTCCCAAGAGCGCCGATGGCGGCGAAGGCGAAGCCTACTGGCAGTGAACCACAGGCGAGGGCGAGCACAAAAATACGCCACGGCATCCGCACCAACCCTGCGAGACAGGCGATGGCTTCTGGGAGTACGGGCATCCAGCGTGAGGCAGCCACAAGCCAGCCACTGTGTTTGGCGAAGAGTTGCTCGCCCTTTTCCAGACCCGCCGCACCTGCGATCCAAAGGGCGGCTGGTCGGCCTAACCAACGACAGCCCAGATAAGCAACCATGCCTGACAAGAAGGAACCTGCGGACGCTATCAGCCCACCCAGAAACCAGCCATAGGT
>JBEBGU010000195.1:0-6929 GCA_040081325.1 Prosthecobacter sp. | reverse complement strand
CGATGGAACCGGCCAAGCTTACGAAGGCAGACTGCTACAATGACTTCCGCGAAGTGATCGCGCGCAGTGATGTGGATGCCGTCTTAAATGCCACTCCCGATCACTGGCACTCGCACATCGCCGTCGCCGCCGCAAAAGCGGGCAAAGATCTTTATTCTGAGAAGCCACTCGGGGCCAGCATCGGCGAGGGCCGCGCCATCTGCCAGGCGGTGACTGACAACAAACGTGTGCTGCAGTGCGGCACCTGGCGGCGCTCTGGACTCAAGGTGCGCATGGCCTGTGAACTCGCGCGCAACGGCTACATCGGTGATCTCAAGGAGATCGAAGTCGGCGTGCCCGGCACCTTTGCCGTTCGCGGTGGATTCACCGGCATGGAAGGACCCGAGTCCGTGCCTGCGCATCTCGATTATGCCATGTGGATGGGCAGCACGCCTGAGCGGCCCTACACTGCCGCGCGCTGCCATTTCAACTTCCGCTGGATCGACGACTACGCTCCCGGCTACATCACCGACTGGGGAGCACATTTTGTCGATGTCGCCCAATGGGGCGCGGGCATGGATGACACGACGCCTGTCGAAGTCAGCGCCACGCAAATCAAGCGCCGAACCAAAAGCATCTACGATGCTCCCGAGCAGTTCCGCATCGAATATCGCTACGCGAACGGCCTGAAGCTGACGATGTTCAGCACCGATGACAAGGCGACCTACGGCACCAAGTTCATCGGTAGTGAAGGCTGGGTCTTCAGTGAGAGCGAGACTCTGAAGGCCAGCTCGCTCGACATCCTGCGCATCAAGATGAAGGAGAGCGACACGCGGCTCTTTGTCTCCAAGCATCATCACCGCAATTTCATCGACGCCGTGCTCTCACGCGGTCCCACCGCTGCTTCTGCCGAGACGGCTCAGCGCGCAGCCACCATCTGCCACATGGGCACCATCGCCGCCAAGATCGGCCAGCCTTTGAAGTTTGATCCGAAGGCCGAGCGTTTTGAATCCAACGATGCCGCCAATGCTCTGATCATGCGCTCCATGCGCGGACCTTGGACAATCTAACCTGTCATGAAATTACTACCCTTCCTACTAGCGCTGACCTTTGCCACCGCTCTCACCGCTGCGGAAAAACTCCAGCTCACGCTCCCGCCGCATTGGCATGGCGTCGCTGGTTTGCCGATGAGTGTGTACTTCGACAACATCGTGCTCACCGAGACACCTGAGCAGTATCGCTTTGAAGTGCGCGGCATGAACGGTCAGAGCGAAGCACGACGATGGACCACGACGCCGACCGATGGTGATGTTGGAGATCATCGGCTTGAGGTCATCGTCAAAGATAGCACGGGCAAAGAACTCGAACGCGCGCAGACCACACTGCACATCTCAAAGCGCGATGCGGGCTCAGGCAAGCCACTGCGGATTGTCATCGTCGGCGACAGCCTCACACACGCGACCCTTTATCCGAATGAGATCGCCCGCCTGCTCAGTGAACCCGGTAATCCCAAGTGGAAAATGCTCGGCACTCATAAGCCCGCCTCCGCCAAGCCCGATGTCGCTCATGAAGGCTATGGCGGCTGGAGGTGGAGTGACTTCCTCACCAAATTCACGCCAGAAGTTCCCGGTGTCACTGCAGGCCCACTCGCGCGCAAAAGCACCAGCCCGTTCATGAATCCTGCTGCCGATGGCAAAAGTGGCGTCTTCGATTTGCCACGGTACTTCCGTGAGCACTGCGACAATCAACCGCCTGATGTCGTCACCTTCCTGCTCGGCATCAACGACTGCTTTGCCGCCGATCCCGACAAGCCAGATGCCAAGATCAACGAGGTGCTCGATCAGGCCGACAAACTGCTGGCCGCCTTTCACAAGACCGCCCCTAAAGCCATCCTCGCCGTCGGACTCACCACACCGCCGAATTCCCGGCAGGCAGGTTTCACCGCAAACTACAAAGACAAATACCCGCGCTGGGGTTGGAAGCGCATCCAGCATCGCATCGTCCAACTCATGATGGAGCGGCTCGCCAATCGCGAAAAAGACGGTATCCATCTCGTCGCCACTGAACTGTATGTTGATCCTGTGGATGGTTATCCCGACAACAACGGCGTCCACCCCAACGCCATCGGCTACGCGCAGATCGGCGCGAGTTTTTACGCCTTCGTCAAATCTAAGATGTAGCACCCTACACCATGAAACCGCTGCTCCTGCTAGCCATTGCATCCACCGTCATCGCCGCACCGCCTGGAGCCACGCCGCTGTCGCCGCCTGTGCCGCCAAAGTCCATCGCGCCGCATGTTCCGGCGAATTGGAAGGTTGGTGTGGCCGTGGCCAAAGTGACGCCGCAGAAGATGCTCTTCATGGCCGGCTATGCCTCACGCAAAACGCCCGCTGTGGGTAAAGTACAGGATCTTTTTGCTAAGGCGCTCGCGCTTCAAGATGAGCAGGGTAACAAACTCGTTTTCGTGACACTGGATCTGATTGGCGTGCCTCAACTGCTGCGACATGCGGTGGCGGAACGTGCGGAAAGGGAGTTTAAGCTGCCGCAGGCGAATCTCGTGATGAATGCCTCCCACACGCATAGCGGACCATCGTTGCGCACGACACCGCTGACGGAGAAGGACAAAGATAACCCGCGGGCTAAGGACTCCTGGGAATACACACAGAAGCTGCAAGACGACATCGTCAGCATTATCGGCAAAGCGCTCGCTGACGTGCAGCCTGCGCGGCTCACCTGGAACAAAGCGCGTTGCGGATTTGCGATGAACCGCCGCCGTGATTACACCCTGCCGCCTGATCACCCGAACGCAAACAAAGCACCGAACCCCGACGGCCCCGTCGATCATGAAGTGCCTGCGCTGCGTGTCGAAGCGCCGGATGGCTCTCTTCGTGCCACGTTGTTTGGCTACGCCTGCCACAATACCAGTCTAGGCTTCTACAGCTATTGCGGCGACTACGCGGGCTTCGCGCAGGCGAATCTACAAGAACATCGCCCCGGTTTCACCGCGCTGTTTTTGATGGGCTGTGGAGCCGATCAAAATCCGTATCCACGCCGCAGTGATGTGGTTCCCGGCATCACGGATCTCGAACTCTCCATGCAGCACGGGCGATCGCTCGCCAACGCTGTCGAAATGGCCCTCACAGTCAATCCACGACCCATCGCAGGCCCGATCCGTGCGGCGTATGAAGAGATCACACTCGACTATGCTAAGCCCGGCAAAGAGCCACATCCGTATCCGGTGCAGGTCATCAAGATCGGCAACGATCTCACCTTCATCACGCTCGGCAGTGAGGTCGTGGTCGATTACTCGCTGCGCTTCAAACGTGAGTTTGCAGGAGACGCAGGCGTCTGGGTGGCTGGCTACTCGAATGATTACACCGGCTATGTTCCCAGCCTCCGCGTCCTCAAAGAAGGCGGCTACGAAGCGGCTGCTGGTTGGGCAGAAAGTATCGAAGATCGCATCGCCACCAAAGTCCACGAACTGCACAAGAAGCTCTCTCCATAGACATGAAAACACTCGCCATCTTCTTTGCCCTCACGCTGTCGGCGCTTGCCGCTGAGACACCGCTGTCACTCACGCTGCAATTCCGCGCTCCATCCGGCAAAGCGTCTCTCGTCAAAGAGCCATGGCAGCCAGCACGCACGGCCATCATAGTCTGCGACATGTGGGATTTGCATCACTGCAAAAACGCCGTCACTCGTGAAGGCGAGATGGCTCCGCGCATGAATGAAGTGCTCGAAAAGGCCCGCAAAGACGGCGCGCTAATCATCCACGCACCGAGCGGTTGCATGAAGCCTTATGAAGGAACGCCTGCTCGCGAACGCGCGAAGTCTGCGCCTACTGCGTCTCGTCTGCCCGATAAGATCGGCGAGTGGTGCAAGCAGATCCCGGCGGAGGAGATGTCGGTGTATCCGCTCGATCAAACCGACGGCGGTGAAGACGATGATCCGGCCGAGCATGCCGCTTGGGCAAAGGAACTCGAAGCCAAGGGCCTGAACCCCAAAGCGCCATGGACAAAGCAGATCGACACGCTGCGCATCGATCAAGCCAAGGACGCCATCAGTGACAGTGGCGTGGAGATTTGGAACCTGCTGGAATCGAAGAATATCGATAACGTCATCCTCATGGGCGTGCATCTGAATATGTGCGTCTCTGGCCGCCCTTTTGGCCTGCGCCAGATGGCCAAGAACGGCAAGCACGTCGTCCTCATGCGGGACATGACCGACACGATGTACAATCCAGCGCGCTGGCCCTTCGTCAGCCACACACGCGGCACGGAATTGTTTATCCAGCATGTGGAGAAGCGCATTTGTCCCACCATCACTTCCGATCAGTTTATCGGTGGCCAGCCTTTTGCCTTCAGTGCTGCGACTGCGGAGAAACGCCTGCAAATCATCCTACTTGGTGACAGCACCACAGAGGCCAGCATTCCGAAGAAGCTCGCCCCCGATGAACCGCAAATCGAAGACACACTCCGCATCCTCCTCGCCGCCCAGACCGATCTCCCTCCCTGCGACGTGTACAACGAAGGCGTCAGCGGTGAATACATCCGTCGCCTGCTCGACACACGCTACGACAAGGCCGTGAAGACCAAGCCGCAGGCGGACTACATCTTCATCCGCTATGGACTCAACGATCAAGCGAAGATCAAAGACTTTAAAACCACGTTCCCCAAAGACTTCCACGAACTCCTCGGTCGTCTGCGTCAAGACCACCCGAACGCGATGCTCATCCCGATGACCGCCATTCCGTATGCCCTCAACAATCTGCATGAGGACATCAACGCGCTCATCAAACAGATCGCTGTTGAGGAGAAGCTCACGCTCTTTGACATCGCGCCGCGCTACACAGCCGAGCTGAAGAAAGGCCCCGATATGCTGAACTACCGCCGCTACTCCCTCGCCAAAATCCCAGAGAACCTCCGCGCTTTTGCCACGCCGTACATCCAACCCGGCACCGACCCACAAGTCATCGTGATTGATAATCGCCTTGATGGCATCTTCGGCCATCTCCCCGGCTGGGCGGGTGATCGCCACCCGAATCTCGCAGGTTACAACGTAATCGCAGACGAAACGGCGAAGTGGCTCGCACCAGTGATTCGCGCGCAATTAAACGCCAAGTGACTCACTTCACTCGTGTCTCAAACGTGCGCGAGTGCTTCTGCGATGGCACATTCACTGTGTAGCTCTTTCCATCGGCGCTAACCACGCAGTGGATGTGCTGCGCTGCGCAGCCCTCACCAAGATCTGCGTGATTCGCAATCATCGTCTTATCCGCCGTGTTCTCATGATCCTCGCGGATGTTCTCATGCACCTGATACATCGCTTGAATCGACGATGTAGCTTTCAGCGCGTCCATTGCCGACTTGCTGGTACCTTTCTTGGGGCCGTTATTCATCACTGAAACCGTGGGCTGGAGGCTGCGGATCAGCATCGGATTGTTACTCACATCGAGTCCGTGATGATTCACCTGATATAGATCCACCGTGCCGACGAGATTAAAGGGCGAGACGAGTTTCTCTTCGGCATTCCAGGTCAAATCCCCACCATCAAAGAAGCGAAAGCCACCGAACTCCAACACGAGCACGACGCTGTTCGCGTTATCAGATGTGTCAGGTGCTTTCGGTAGTACGCTACCCTTCAGTGAATTTTCCGACTGATCAGGATACGGCGGAATGAACTTTTGGTTCGCGCCAAGGCAGCGCAGCTTGAGCGCCGGACTGCCTTCGGTCTGCATGAGCGGAATTACATCGCCAGCGGCCAGCGTCACACGCTTCCCCACCTTTGCATCGCGGTAGGGGCGACTAGCCAAGGTCCAGCGCAGATCCTGTGCTTTGCCATCTGGACTGCCCTCTGTGATTCCCTTGTCATAAAGTGTGCCAATCGGCATTAGCGCCGCCAGCTCGGCTAGTCCGCCAAAGTGATCGACATGAAAATGCGTGATGACAACGTGGTCGATACGAGACAGCCCAGCGACCTCCGTGGCCACTTTCAGGATGCGCTGCGGATCACGACCCCCCGGATTCCCCGTATCAATCAGCACCGACTCACCCGCTGGTGTCACGATCAATGTCGATCCCCCGCCCTCCGAGTCGATCCAGTATATGTCGAGTGTCTTATCACGCGCGGTGGCAGTGATGGTGAGAGCAAACAGGGCGGCTAGGAGAAGTTTCATGCGGTATGTTTCACGATGGAAGAAGCGTGATTCTCTCAAACCGTGGAGGCTGTGTGAATCATAAAAGCGATGTTTCTTCACACTTTCTTAACACCCCTTCGGAACCGATTAACTGGCTGAGTGTCTGATCGCCGTTAGTTTCGTCTTGCCATGAATGACACAGAAAAGCACGGCCTCCATAAACTCTCCACCACCACCCTCGTCATCGCGGCGCTCGGCGTTGTGTTTGGGGACATCGGCACCAGCCCCATCTACACGCTGAAGGAGTGCTTTAGCCCGCACAGCCCGCATCATATCGATCCGACGCATGCGCACATCCTCGGCGTGGTCTCGCTCGTGCTTTGGTCGCTTCTGCTGCTCGTCTGTGTGAAGTATCTCATCTTCATCCTGCGGGCGGACAACAAAGGCGAGGGCGGCGTACTCTCGCTCATGGCGCTGGCTTCGCATGGCATGAGTGAAACCTCGAAACGCCGTGTCGTGATCGTCCTGCTGGGCCTTTTCGGTGCCGCGCTGCTGTTTGGCGATGGCATCATCACACCCGCGATCTCGGTGCTGAGTGCCGTGGAAGGTCTCAAAGACGGTGGCGTGCTCGGTGCAGCTCCGACGGACGCTTTGGCGGCCGAAGCATGGAATCACCACATGCAGTGGCTCATCATGGGCATTACCATTGTGATCCTCATCGTGCTGTTTTCGGTCCAATTTCTCGGCACCGCCAAAATGGGGCGCTTTTTCGGCCCGATCACCGGTTTGTGGTTCGTCAGCCTCGGCGTACTCG
>JBEBGU010000951.1:0-1796 GCA_040081325.1 Prosthecobacter sp. | reverse complement strand
AACCAGATCAGCTACCCGCTCAGCTCGGACATCCGTTTCGAGTTCCCGGCCCGTGGCGAGAAACTGCCCGCCGTGGAACTTCACTGGAAAGCCGGCAGCGACATCAAATTCGACATCGAGGAGAAGTATGGCGACCCGGGCCCCGACGGCAAAGTCGTGATCCCCAATCCCGGCAATGCAGGGTCCCTCCTCCACCGCAAACAGGGCGACTACCTCGTCCAGCGCGGCTCGCACGACCGCCATTCGCTCCTGTATCCACGCGCAAAGATGGTGGAACGAAAAGACGCCATGGGGCTGCATTCTTTGGAACGCAATCACTTCAATAGCTTCATCAACGCCTGCATGGGCGAAGGCAAGACCGAGTCCCCCTTCAGCGTGTCCGGCTTGCTCACTCAGGTGCTGAATCTCGGCACCATCGCCGAGTATCTGAACGTCGATCTGAAGTTCGATCCGGCCACGAAGCGTTTCATCGGCAACGACGAAGCCAACGCACGCCTCGCCGGCCCCTCGCCCCGCGCCGAGTGGGCGGATTGCTACAAGCTGGCTTGAGTTTATCGCCGTAAAGGAACGCACAGATCGTAAAGAGAGAGATCTAAGATCTCTTTGCGGTCTTTGTATTTCTTTAGTGGCTAGTCGATGGTCACCAAAGCCTAGCGCCAGATGCAGCGTGCCGTCCAAGTATCACGTCAAAGGCATCACGCACTACGGCATCTACAGGGAAGGTTTCCAGGAAGCGAGGGCACTGAAGATCACGTGGTTTGAGGAGTATTTGAAGGTCACGGCGGGGAAATTACCAGCAAACTGCTGATAGAGTTGCCGTCATGGGGGTATGGTGGTCATTCGTCATGTAATCTCGGTGCACATCGACGCTGACTGAACAAAGCCCTATTCCATCGCTTTGACGGCGTTGTGCCTATTGCTTTGTGCCACACTCACCCGCCCACGCTATCCTTATCGGAATCGCGACCAGTCGTGGTCAGGGTGTCGAGCAACTGCGGAAGAAAGGGGCCAATTGTGGTAGCGGTAGTCGGACAGTCCAAAAGGCCCTCGCCGCAGGCGATCCAACTGAGACTGGGGGACGACGGCAAACGCGACGGCGTGAAAAAGGTGTCTGGCAGTAGCCGGGGATGGGGCACGCCTGCCTCACATTCGCAAAAACCAGAAGCTATACCCCTTTGTGTCCTTGACCGAATGAGTCAGAGGTAAGACATTAATTTCCATCGCATTTTCATGCTTACGCCCGAACAGAAACATGTCCAATCCTTGCGGTTCAAGGTCCGCGCCTATCAGTCCGATGGTCAGGCGTTCGAAGACCTGTTCACACGGATTATGGGCAAAAGACTGCCAACGTTTCGCCAAATCAAACCACAGGGCCTGTTCGGTGATCGCAAGAACGACGGCTTCGACGATGCCTCCGGCACTTACTACCAAGTCTTTGCCCCAGAAGACGTATGGAAAGGCGACAAATATGGAGCCGACAAGGTGGCAACGGATCTCGCTGGCCTGCTGAAGCACTGGAACCAAGCTGGGCAAGTGAAGGCATTTCGTTACGTCGTGAACGACAAATATAAGGGGCTTGGCCCAGTGATTGAGCAAGCCCTGCGCGACCTCCGCCCACTCTACCCTCAACTCGCCCCAATCAGCTCCCTTCTAACGGGCCATTTAGAGGATGAGTTTCTCAGCCTCGATTCCTTCCATCAGGACGAGATCCTTGGCGGTATGGCTCCCAGCATGACTCCCGAAACCGTGGACAATGACGCCCTCTCCGCCGTCATTCACCATATACTTCATGACGA
>JBEBGU010000194.1:0-6938 GCA_040081325.1 Prosthecobacter sp. | reverse complement strand
TTAGACATCTCCTCAGCAGCGGTAACAGCTTCGTCGTTGATGGCGATTTGATCGTGGGCGCTTTGAGACTTAGCGGCAGCTTCGACGACCTCGCGGCCGATGGCCGCCTTGATCTGGTCGGTTTGCAGGTTCGTGGCTTCTTCGCGGACGTTGGCGATGACCTTGCGTTGTTTATCGAAGAGCCCGCCGGGGCCGATTTTCCAGCCGAGGCCGATGTAGAAGTCTTGGGTGTCGTCGAAGTTGCCGGTGTTGTTGCCAAAGCCTCCGCCGAGTCCGCCTGCTCCGTAGCCTGCCTGCACGTTCGGGATGATCGGGGCGATGCGGGCACGGTCGCTCTCGAGTTGCGCAGCGGTGGTGGCGGCTCCTGCGGCTTTTAGTTCAGGCCGATGCTGCTTGGCCTGTGTGATCAGTGTGGCGACGCCAGCTTTGCCATTGAGGCGAACGGGCACGAGGTCTGCTTTCGCGGGGCGGAGTTCGGACTCGGCAGGCAGACGCAGCGTCTCAGCCAAGGCCGCAGCGGCGAGGTCGCGCTTCTCCTGCTCCTGACGTATGGCTAGCTTGGCGCGTGAGACCTGCGTCTTCACCCGAAGCAAATCCGCTCGAAAGGCTGTGCCGGCGGTGACAGCCCCTTCGAGCTGCTTTTCATAGTCCTGCGTCAGGCGCAGATCGTCTTCAATGATGGCGACACTGGCCTCGGTGGCGAGTAAGTCGAAGTAACGTGACGTGGCCTGCGTGACAATATCGCGCCGCGATTTCTCCGCGAGCTGTTCAGCCGCGAGCGCCTTTTGTTTGGTGGCGAGCGCCGAGTAATAGAGATCGCCGGGTGACCAGTCGATCATGACGTTCGTGCCGACCGTGTATTGCTGCTTGTAAGCATTGAAGACCGCCCCCCCGACATCCTGGATGTTCCCATCATGCCGCCGATAACCGACGCCGAGACTCAGGCTCGGCCAAAACCGCTGCCAAGCCTGCTTCGACTCCGCGATAGTCTCGGTGTGCTTCACACGAGCGAGCTGGATCTCGTCGTTGTTCGCGCCCGCGAGCTTCATCACGGTCACCAGATCGACGTGGACCGGAGCGGCAGCGGAAAGTGTGGCGGCAAGGAGGAAGAGAAACGTTTTCATCTGGCTACGAATCAGGGTTTGGCGGTGACGGTCTGCTTGTCGGAGAGAGCGGTAGTTCCGGGAAAAAAGAGCACATCGTCCGCTTTCAACTCCGGCACCTCCACATTAGTGCCGTCGTTGAAGCCGATCTTCATGGCGGTCTTCATTGCTTTGCCGTCGGCGTGTTTGAAGACGAAGGCGTTGGTCTTTTCCATCACGAGGCCGGTCACGGGGATGAGCAGGGCGTTGTCGTGTTTTTCGACGGCGATCTTGGTCATGGCATACATGCCGGGGCGGAGTATGAGGTCGGGGTTTTTGAGGTCGGCCTCGGCGAGCATGGTGCGGGTGGCGGGATCAAGCGCGTAGGCGATGCGACTGATGCTGGCTTCGACGGGTGTGGCTCCGGCGGCGTCGATTTGGGCCTTCACGGGCTTGCCGACGGTGACGAGGCCGGTTTCGAGTTCGGTGACGGGGATTTGCAGGCGGAGCGTGCTGAGGTCGGTGACTTCGAGGAGCTTCGTTGTGTTGGCAGTGGCGAGGGAACCTGGATCGGCTTGGCGGGCGGTGATGATGCCGTCGAAGGGCGCTTTGAGTGTGGCGAACTGGATCTGTGTTTCGCTGCGTTCCAGTCCGGCTTTGGCGATGGCGAGCTTGGCTTCGGCATCATCGACAGCTTGTGGCAGGATGAGGTCGGGAGACTTCGCGCGAGCTTCGTGGAGGCGCTTCACTTCAATGCTGGCTGCCGTGACCTCGGCCTTCGATTTGGCGATGTCGGCCTGAAGCTCCGGCACTTCGAGTGTGGCGAGGATTTGGCCCGCTTTGACGGCATCGCCTTTATCGACGGTCATCGTGGCGATGTAGCCGGTGACTTTGGCGTGCAGCGTGGCCTGCTGCCATGGCGCGAGCGTGGCGGGCAGTGAGACCCAGCGATGGATGGTGCCAGTGGTGGGCTTGGTCGTCGGGAGTTCGAGAGCCGAAGCGAGTGTGGTGAGGGCGAGGAAGATCAGGGGACGCATGAGGGCGGTAGTAAAAAGTTAAACAAACTCAGTCCAGTCATCGAGTCCGACGATCCGCATGAAGTCGCCGATGTAGTTGCCGACGTGCTCGGCCTCTTCGGCGTTCTCTTCATCAAACTGCTCCTGAAGCTCTTCGGCGGCACGATAAAGGACGCGGTCGGTGGTGCTGCGGGCGAGGAGTGACTCGCACTTGTCTAAAAAGGCATTCACTCGCTTCTCACAGCGCAGACGGGTTTCTTCATCAGCCGCGCCGGGATAATACTCGGCTTCGAGGAACTTGGTTTCGAGCTTGAGCGACTTGATCGCTGCTTGGATTTTGGGGGTGAGGTTCATTTAGTCGATGGGTTCGAGCGAGGCGTTCTTCGCGGTTTTGGATGCCAGCAGCGCATACACGGCGGGCAGCACGAGGATCGTAGCGACGGTCGCCAAAGCCAAACCACCGATGGTGGCAATAGCCAGAGGAGATGTTTGGGATTTGGCGAGGGCCATGGGGATCATGCCGGCGATCATGGCGAGGCTGGTCATTAAAATGGGGCGCAGGCGGGTGGTGGCGGATTCGAGGGCGGCGTCGCGTTTGGTCAGACCGGTGAGTTGGGCGCGGTGGGCGAAGGTGACGAGGAGAATGGCGTTCGCGACGGCGACGCCGACGGCCATGATGGCTCCCATGAAGCTCTGGATGTTCACGGTGGTGCCGGTGAGCTTCAAGGCGAGCACGACGCCGAGCAAGGCCGCTGGGATCGTGGTGAGCACGATGAGGGCGAGACGCAGGCTTTGGAAGTTGGCGATCAAGAGCAACAAGATGGTGGCGATGGCGATGAGGAGGCCGGTTTGCAGGCCGCTTTGCAGTTCCTTCATCGGCGGGACTTGGCCGCGGAGGGCGACGCTGGTGCCGGTGGGCGCGGGATGGTCGGCGATGATTTTTTCGACCTGTTTGGCGACGGTGCCGAGCGGTTGATCATGCAGATTGGCGATGATCGAAACGGTGCGGGACATGTTGTAGCGGTCGTATTGGCCGATGACGTTGCCTTCGGTGATTTTGGCGATGTTGCGCAGTGGGACGGTGGGTTGTTTGTCGCTGCTGACGGGCAGGTTGCGCAGGTCTTCGAGGCTTTTCATCATCGTCTGCGGCACCTGGATTTGCAGGCTCATGCTCTGGCCGGTTTTGGGGTCGGCGTAGTAGTTCGGCACGGTGAAGCGGCTGCTGGCGGTGGCTGCGACGAGGCTGCGCGTGGCATCGCTCATCTTCACGCCGAGCAGACCCGCGCGTTCACGGTCGATGTTCACATCGACGCTGGGGTAGTCGAGGGTTTGGCTGAATTGCACGTCGCGCAGGTCTTTGAGGGCGGCGAGCTTGGTGCGGAGCGTTTCGGCGTGGGCACGGCTGGCGGCGAAGTCTTTGCCGCTGACGGCGACTTCGATGGGCGTTGGCGATCCGAGTGCCATGACTCGCGACACGATGTCGGCAGGCTCGAAGGAGAAGAGAACGTTAGGGAACTCGGTGGCGAGTCGGGCGCGGAGTTTCTCGCGAAGCGCGGCGATGGGCGGTGAGCCGGGCTTGAGCTGGATTTGCAGGGTGGCCTCTTCGGGGCCGCTGTTCCATTGGTGGATGAGATTGACAGGGTAGTTCGGCGCATGGACACCGACGAGCCCCATGCTGGTGGCGATGGGGGCTTCTTCGCCAATGATGGCGAGTGTGCGTGCGGCGATCTGCTCGGTGGTTTCGAGTCGCGTGGCCGTGGGGGCGCGGAGGCGGAGTTGGAGCTGACCGGCGTCGATCTGCGGGAAGATTTCGGTGCCGAGGAAGGGAATGATGATGCTGATGGCAAAGATGACGCCGCCGAGGTAGGCGGGGACGAGGATGTGGCGGGTGGTGATGGATGGGAGGAAGAGCCAGCGCAGGGGGCTGGGACTTGATTGACGTGACTGACCTGACTGACGGGGTTCTTTGTGCCACCAGATGCTCAGGATGGGGACGAGGGTGCTGGAGAGCAAATATGATGCGATCATCGCGAAGCCGACCGCGAGGGAGAGAGGCAGGAAAAGGGCCTTCGCGGCGCCGGTCATGAAGAAACTGGGTACGAAGACCGCGAGGATGCAGAGCATCGAGAGGCTGCGCGGGCCGATGGTTTCTTCGGAGGCATCGAGGACGATGCGGCGGAGGCTTTGGCCACCTTCCTTCATGCGGCGGTGGATGTTCTCGATCTCGACGGTGGCTTCATCGACCAAAATGCCGACGGCGAGGGCGAGGCCGCCGAGGGTCATCAAATTGATCGTGTAACCACCGATCCACAGCGCGAGCACTGCGGCGGCGATGGCGATGGGGATGTTCAGGACGACGATGAAGGCGCTGCGCAGATCGCGCAGAAAAAGAAGCACCATCAGGCCTGTCAGTGCGGCCCCTAGCAGGCCCTCTTTAACGAGGTCGTCGATAGCGCGGATGATCCAGGGGCTCTGGTCGAACTCAAAGGTGACGTTGATGTCCTCGGGGCAGGCGGCTTTGAACTTGGGGATGTTCGCCTTCACCAGTTCCACGACGCTGAGCGTGGAGGCATCGCTACGTTTCGTGACGGGCATGTACACGGTGCGCTTGCCATTCACGATGGCGATGCTGGTCATGAGGTCGCTGCCGTCAGTGACATCACCGATGTCGCGCACATAGACCGCGCCTTTGTCGGTGACCTTCAGGGGCACGGCGGCGAGGTCTTGGATGTTTTTCACGACGGCATTCGTCGGCACGATGGGGAAGCTGTTCGGCAGAGCGAGGTTGCCGCTGGGGCTCATCGTGTTGGCCTCGGTCATCGCTTTGACGACGTCGTCGGGCGACAAGCCGTAAGCGCGGAGGCGGTCGGGCTTCACGTTGATCAATATGGTGCGGGCGCTGCCTCCGAAGGGCGGTGGAGCGCTCACGCCGGGCAGCGTGGCAAACAGCGGGCGCACCATGTTCAGCGCGGCATCCTGCATCTGGCCGACGGTGCGGGCGGGGTTCTCCGTGGCGAAGACGAGATTGCCCACTGGTACGCTGCCAGCGTCAAAGCGCGTCACAAAGGCTCCCGGCGTGCCGGGCGGCATGAAGCTGCGGCTGCGGTTCACATAGGCGATGGTTTCCGACAGCGCGGCGGACATGTCGGTGCCGGGGTGAAACTGGAGCTTCATAATGGAGGCTCCCTGGATGTTCTTCGACTCCACATGCTCAATGCCCGCGATGTAGAGGAAATGATACTCGTAGTAGTAGGTCAGGTAGCCTTCCATCTGCGCCGCATCCATGCCGCCATACGGCTGCGCGACGTAGATGGTGGGGATGCCCAGCGGCGGGAAGACATCGCGCGCCATCTTTTGTACAGCGACCCAGGCGCCGAGAAGGATCGCCACGACGGCGACGAGAATGGTCCAGGGATGGCGGAGGGCGAAGCGGGGGAGGGACATTGAGGAATGACGAAATCAGAATGACGAAAGACGGAGGTGGCTGAGGGGCACCTGCTAACAGGCTGGCAGGGCGGTTCTTTCGGGTGAGATCAGCCAATGACAAGCTTTTTGGAGCAGGGCAGACGGTGAGAGATGGGTTGACCTTGGGTCGATGTCTTCAGTCTGACTCTTGCTGAGTACTGCAATTCCATGCCAAAACATGCATGCAGTCGATTGTGGCTGATTTGCTAAGCTGGCATTTTTGTGGATGACGAACGTCCTGTGTCCTGATGCTGAAGCAGCGGCTTGAGCGACCATGATGACTTACCCTCACGCTCACAACCACCGCGACAATGCTGTGCATTGAACGTGCGCCTATCTTCGCCCAGAACCCCTTGGGTAATCTGATTTCAATCTCTAGAGAGAGGAGATATTTACAAAACTGTGGCGAACGCTTAGCCTCACCAGATGCCCCCGAAATCTCACGCCTCACTCCGCCGCTTCATTGATGATGTCGGCACCGTGGATGCTGTTGGGGTTGAGGAGCGGGTCGCAAAGTTCACCACGCGCAGCCTCAAGAAAAAGTCGAAGCTCTTCGGGCTGAAGCTCGCCGCCTCAATGATTGATCTCACGACGCTGGAAGGAAAGGATACACCGGGAAAGGTGGCTTCACTTTGTCAGAAGGCGATCACGCCCCATGAGGGCATGGATGTGCCGAGCACCGCCGCCGTGTGTGTGTATTCCTCCATGGTGCGCCATGCCAAGCGGCACCTGATTGGCACGCAGGTGAAAGTCGCCTCCGTCGCCACAGCATTCCCATCAGGTCAGGCACCGCTACGCATACGACTCGCGGAGGTGCGCGCTGCGGTGGGTGATGGCGCGGACGAAATCGACATGGTGATCAATCGCGGGGCGTTCCTTGCTGGTGATTTTTCGCTCGTGCAGGATGAGATCTCTCAAGTGCTCGAAGCTTGTGGTGAGGCGACACTGAAAGTTATTCTGGAGACGAGCGAACTGGAGACTTACGACAACATCCGCATGGCTTCTTTTCTCGCTATGCGCGTGCTGCGGCCTGGGGATTTCATCAAGACAAGCACGGGCAAGACCTCAGCCAATGCCACGCTCGGTAACAACCAAGTGATGCTGGAGGCGATTCGTGATTTCTATCATGAGACAGGCATACCCATTTCAATGAAGCCCGCTGGTGGTATTCGCACGGCCAAGCAAGCACTGCATTTTCTCATCGCCGTGAAGGAGACGCTCGGGGATGCGTGGCTGAACAATACTCGATACCGCTTTGGTGCCTCCTCACTGCTCAATGATCTGCTGCGGCAGATCGAGAAGGAGCGCACAGGTGCCTATCAGGCACTGTGGACTTTCAGTGATGCCACGGAGGGTTATTGAGTCGTTATGTGCC
>JBEBGU010000950.1:0-1797 GCA_040081325.1 Prosthecobacter sp. | reverse complement strand
TGAATGAGCTGATCCTGGCGCGGCGGCGGTGGGGCGGACTGGTCCGCCAGCCGCCTTCAAAGAACGGCGCTTGGAGCATCAAGCTCCCCACCTTGATTTCGCTGCGATGGCCTATGGTAGTCGCGCCCGCTAGGGGGTGGCTCACTCAGGGTGGTCACCTACTGGCGCAGGCGGCTACGACGTTGTTTTATCGAACGACCAGCCAGCCAACGATGACGAGAATGGGCGCGAGGATCGGTAGGGCAAACTGCCAGATGTAGCGGAGGAAGTCGGGCGTGTGGACTTTGGATTTATCGGCGATGGCTTTGACCATGAAGTTCGGGCCATTGCCAATGTAGCTGCCGGCTCCGAAGAAGACGGCTCCGAGGGAGATGGCGAGCAGAAGATGCGGGTGCGTGGTCGCAAAGCTAAGGACATCCGCTGGGAAGTCCACGCTGAGGTGCTCGGCACCCATGGCGGCGGCGAGGAAGCTCAGGTAAGTGGGCGCATTATCGAGAAAGGCGGAGAGGCCGCCTGTGGCAAAGTAGTAGCCGATCGGGCTGCTGATTTGCACCGCCTGACCACTCTGCAAGATGTGCAGTGCTGGGATCATGGTGAGGAAGATGCCGATGAAGAGATAACCCACTTCTTTGACAGGACCGAAGTTGAAATCATTGGCCTCATGGATCTCACGCTTGGCGGTGAAGTAGGAGCCAATGGCGGCAGCGATCATGACCAATGCGGGCACGGAGAACACACCAGCGATGAGGGTTTCCTGCACACTCTTCGGCAGGAAGACGGCGGCGAGCACGAGGCCGAGGAACGCGAGATTCGGCAGACCCCGAATGTAGAAATGCTCGTCTGCGGTTTCTTTCTCACGCACCGGCTTCGGAGCGCGGAGGAAGTTGCGAGTATCCAAGACAAAAAACACGCCGAGTAGCAGAGCGATGGTGAGGCTCCAAGCGACCAAGCCATGCTGGAGCACCCACCAAAAGGGCACGCCGCGCAGAAAGCCGAGGAAGAGTGGTGGATCGCCGATGGGCGTGAGCGCGCCACCACAATTGCTGACCACAAAGATGAAGAAGACGATGTGCTGACCGGTGATGCGGTATTTGTTCATCCGAATCCAAGGCCGGATCATGAGCATGGACGCGCCTGTGGTGCCGATGACATTTGAGAGCACGGCACCGATGGCCAGAAACATGGTGTTACGAAAGGGCGTGGCCTCACCTTTGACTCGAATATTGATGCCGCCAGAGATCACAAACAGCGAGCCGATGAGGGCCATGAAGCTGACGTACTCATGCGCGGCATGGACGAGCGGATGCCAGTCATGCTGGACGCCGACATAGTAGCTGGCCGTGACCAGCCCGAGTCCGATGGCGATCTTCGGGTAATGATGCTCCCAAAAATGCGCGGCCAGCAGCGGCATGAGCGCGATGCACAGCAGCAGGGCAGCAAAAGGAAGCACCATCCAGTATGATGGTAGAACTGCGGCGGCGGCGAGAGTCATGGCTTAACGATAGAAGTCGAGCGTGTGCCGCAGACCTGTCTGCCAGGACACCTGCGGATCGAACCCAAGATCACGACGAGAAGCGGTGAGATCAGCTGCAGAGTCTTTGATGTCACCACTGCGCGCGGGCTGATGCGTTGGCTTGAGCGACTGACTGGTGAGGTGATTTAACTCATTCACCAGATCTAGCAGGGTGACGCTGACACCGCCTGCAACATTGAAGACACGCCCGGCGACGTTAGCCGCTGGCTGCTCCGCTGCGAGAAGATTCGCAGCGACGACGTTGTCGATGTAAGCAAAGTCGC
>JBEBGU010000949.1:0-1797 GCA_040081325.1 Prosthecobacter sp. | reverse complement strand
GAGCGGTCCGGCATAACTAAAAGGGCTGCCGGTTGGCGTTCCATTGCGAATCGCATTCAGCCACTCGATGTGCTGGCCCGGTGAGTCGGCGATGAAAGGCTTCGGACGCTGGAAATCTTTGAAGGAAGCTTCAGGCAGCAGGACGTGCTTGCTGTAGTCAGAGAGCAGCATGCCTTTGTCGCCGATGAAAAGTACGCCGCTGTTCCATTGGCTGATGAGCGGATCGTTCTTCCACACGTCGGGTTTGTCCGCGCCCTGATGCCAGTGCAGCTTGCAGGCAGGCATCTCTCCACGAGCGCCGTATTCATAAACGGCGGACATCGTGGCTGGGGCGATCTCTGGATGTGGCTCGGGACCGAAGGCTTCGATACTGAGCGGTGCATCGAGCTTGAGCGCCCAGAAGGGCAGATCGTTCCAATGGCTGCCGAGATCGGACATGGTGCCATTGCCGAAGTCCCACCAGCGATACCACTTCGGACCTGGGAAATAGATCTCGTTGTAAGGGCGATACGGTGCTGGCCCCAGCCACAAATCCCAGTCGAGATACGGCGGCGGTGTCTGCTCTTCCTTGGGGCGTTCGGTGACAAAGGCGATGTCCTTGTTCATTTCCGCATCCGCCTTGCTCTGCAAACCCCAGGCACGCGACACGCAGACATGCGCCTCGCTGACTTTGCCGATGGCTCCACTCTGGATCAGCTCAACCACACGGCGATAGTTCGGCATCCCATGAATCTGCGTGCCCATCTGCGTGGCCACGCCAGCCTCGGCGGCGGCTTGGGTAATAAGTCGCGCTTCAGCGACATCGCGTGTGAGCGGCTTTTCGCAATACACAGGCTTCTTCATCTTCAGCGCTGGCATGGTGGCATAAGCGTGAGTGTGCTCAGTCGTGCTCACCACCAAACCGTCGATCTCTGATTCCTTGATCGTGTCGTAGAGCTTACGGAAGTCGCGGAAGGCTTTGGCACCTTTAAAAGCAGCAGAAGCACGGTCCAAGTTCTCGCCATTCACGTCACAGATCGCGATGACGTTCTCGGTCGGTTCAGGCATCGGGGCAGGAGTTTCACCCGCCTTCGCGTTCTTCGGCCGCATCAAAGGCACGCCCACCAGTGATTGCACATTCGCAGCTCCACGCCCACCCACACCAATGAAGACCAAGTTCAGTTTCGCATTCGGCGAACGCGAACTAACGATGGCCGGAAACCCTAACGCACCAGCGGCAGCAAGAGTGCTCTGAGCAAGAAACTGACGACGTGGAATGGATGGCTGGGACATGGACAGAGAACGGGAATCCGATGTGAGGTCTTGCGCCCGCCACTCTACAGCGGCGCGGGCTTGGCACCTTTGGGATCAAAGATAAGGACGCTTTGCTCCTTGCGCAGATCCATGCCGTAATCGACGCCGACTTCATAGATCAGCTTCTTCAACTCACGCAGCGTCGCGTAAGAGTCGGGATAGACGTAGAGAGTGAGGTAGCGATTTCCACTGCCGAGTTGCTTTAAAATCTCACGCAACTGCTTTGCTTGCAGATTCGGGCTCAGGCCTTGACCTTGATTGGCAAACGCCGTGAAACTACCATCCGCTGAAGGCACCTGGCGCACCATGGGCATGGGATTGCCACCGCCATCAAAGAGCGGAAAGACCTGACCGTATTGCACGATGATCGGCGCGGCGTTTTTGTTGATGACCCGCTCACGCGGGAAGCGCAGCTTTTCGATCTTGAGGTCATCCACATTCTCCAGCTCCAATTGCAGATCAGCGAGCTGTTTCTCCAGCGCAGACTTCACCTGCCTCGCCGCC
>JBEBGU010000193.1:0-6962 GCA_040081325.1 Prosthecobacter sp. | reverse complement strand
TCGCGACACCATGAGTCCGAGCGCCGCGATTTGCTGCCCGAGCCAAGAGGCATTGGTATTGATGGTGTCGCCGAGGAGTAATTCGTCGCCCGTATTGACTAGTTCGATGCGCATGAGCTGAAAATCTGAAATCTGAAATTTACTTGGCCCATGGGCCTTGGTTCAATACGATCTCGGGCACCAGAGAACGCCATTTTATATCACCATCATGGATCATTTGCCGCACGCTGGCGCTTGTGTGAAACAGGCAGTCTTCCAGGCCATCTTTGATGACATGAACGCAGCCGGTTTCCAGCATGTAGTTGAGTAAGTGCTGCTGCTCGGGGCTAACTCGGGCTTGAGTAGCGCTACGAATCTTACCCGTCATGGGATCACCAGCGGGATAGACATAAAGCCGCACTTTGTTTCTAAAAAGTCGCCCAAAGGCCTCAAGCAGGCCACCCTCCAAATCGGTGTACCAATGCTCATTGAAGAGTTCTTCAAACAAGGGCAGTCCCAGCACAATGCCCACAGGCATTTGGGTGTGCCTTGAGAGGAAGGCGCTCAAGCGATGAAACTCGGCATACTTTGAAATGAGCACATTTTTGCCGAGTGCTTGCAGGATACCTGCGCGCGCGAGGAAGTTGTCATACTCCACCGAGCAGTCGTCCATGCAGAGTAGATTATGCATGGTGATCTCACAGATTTCCATGTGACCTGCGGCTTCAGCACCAAAGTCCTGAGCAAAGGCTTTTTGCCCCTGATCCAGCATGTCCAAGTTCAAGCGCGTGATGGGATCAAAGGTGCCTCGACTGAGAAAGACGGGCTTCCGATAAAGCACGTCTGAAGCCTGAAGAATCTCTCCGTCTGCACCAAACAACGCGGCATCTGCCAGATCACTGCGCACCAATTCAAGGGCCACGAGACGATCCTGGAAAACCGGCGAGTCGAAGGCTGGCCCGGTGAAGTCAATCATGTCGATCTCGACACGCCAGCGAGTCAACTCATCCATCAAGCTGCGCAGAAAAGTCGGCAAATGATGACGGAGATGGAAAGCCGCGTAGATGAGGTTCACGCCGAGCATTCCGAGTGCTTCAGCCTGTCGCTGATTGGTAGCATCAAGGAGGCGCACATGCAGTTGGATGTCGTGACTCGGCCCTTGAGGTTCAGTTTGGAAACGCAAACCTAACCAACCATGACATTCCTCCTTTGTATCACGGAAACCTTTAGCGCGCACAGTATCAGCAAGAGCAAAGAAAGTCGTGGCTTCACCGCGTTTCGCGGCGAGCCGATCCTGCAAAATTTGGAACTCGTGGTCGAGCATCGCCACCATGCGCTGACGGGAGACATAGCGGGCGCTTTTACCGTAAATCTCGTCGCTGAAAGTCATGTCATAGGCCGACATGGTCTTGGCCACCGTACCAGAAGCTCCACCAGCGCGGAAGAACCAGTTGGCGATCTCCTGCCCTGCCCCGATCTCGGCAAAGGTGCCATAGACGCTGTGAGCAAGATTGAGTTTGAGGGCTTTTTCCAGTGTGCCTGGTCGTTCGTTGGGAGTTCCGTTCATGAGTGTTGCGTGGAGAGGCTACGCGGCACATTACCCTCTGGAAGAAGAGATTCTAGAAGTAGAGATTCTATTTCAAACATGCATCTTTTGCGTTGACGCCAGCCCAAGTGTCGAGATACATAGCGACCCGTCTCCCGCAGCGCGGGGAAACAGATTTTGGTGAGGTGGCTGAGTGGTCGAAAGCACATGTTTGCTAAATATGCGTAGCCTTAACAGCTACCGAGGGTTCGAATCCCTCCCTCACCGCCATTTGTTATCAAGGAGCTTCAAACGAAAGAAGCCAGTCAACAATGGGACCATCTGCCGGAGCCAAAAGAAACTCTTTGATCTGCGACAGGGGCAACCATTTCAGCGCAGCGTGCTCATACGGCTGAGGCTCCGCACTAGGATCAGTCAACCGACAGACGAAGGCATGAAGCGTGATGTTTCCCCAGTCATATGACCAGGGAACAGAAGGCCCCGCGCGAGTGATGGTCACTTCACAGCCAAGTTCTTCGGCTAGCTCACGGTGCAGGGCCTCAACTGGCGTTTCATTCTGCTCGATCTTACCTCCTGGGAACTCCCAGCAGCCTGCCAAACGTTTCCCGTCCGGCCTTTGCGCCATGAGCACTCGGCCATCTCTCTCGATGATGGCACAGACGACTTGAACGGGAGCTTTCAACTCACGCATGATCAGGGTGGTGGAAGCACGTCTGCATAATCCGCTTCGGTGCGGTGCAGTTCATCCACAGCAGTCGTGCGCAGACGCTCTAGATCCACACGATGCGCCGGATTAGTCGCCAAGTTTTGTAATTCTTCAGGGTCTGCTTTGAGATCGTAAAGTTCCTCCGACACACCGGGCTTGAGATAGCGGATGTATTTGAAGCGACCATCATTCAAAGCGGCATACCAGGGGACATGATGGTGCTCGGCTTTTTCAGGATCTGTTTTAACCACACGCGACACATCGCTGCCAAAGTGGTCGCCAGTGGCCTCAAAGAAGCAGGGATAGGGCCACTCGGCTTTCTCAGGATCTTTGAGCAGTGGCGAGAGGTCACGACCATGGAGCTTCCATGGAATTTTGATGCCTGATACGGCGCTAAATGTGGCAACAAGGTCGGTGCCGTTCACAGGCCGCTCACAGGTCTTCCCTTCCGGCAAGGTGCCAGGCCTGGAGATGATCAGTGGGCTACGGTAATTTGCATCATAAGGCGCGAGTTTTGTGCGGAATCCATGCTCCCCCATGGCAAATCCTTGGTCAGCGGTGAAGACGACAAGAGTGTTCTCTAACTGACCACTTTCTTTGAGCGTCTTCATCACGCGAGCCACGCCCTCATCCAAAGCGGCGACGCAATCATTGACCTGATGAATGTAGTCTTCATAAGCCCGTGATTGTTTTCCAGACTCATCTCCGAACGCCTCTCCACTCTTCTTGGCGATGATTTTTCCATTCTTGTCTTTGGTCCATGATTGGGTGGCTTCGAGGTAATCTGGCTTGCCCGCGCGTGGGGGCAAGATGTCGGCAGGCACGGTCACAGCGTCATCCTTGTGACTGCCTTTATGCCGTTCTGCTGGGATCGTGGGGCCGTGAATCGCGCCGTAGCATAGCCAAAGATACCACGGCTTATTAGCGGGGCGATGCTCACCACGAATATAGTCGCAGGCCCATTGGGTATATCTGTCCGTGGAGTAACCAGAGGTTGTCTTTTGCACGCCATTGAATTCAAGAATTTGGTCGTCGTAATAGGCACCTGCGTTGTCGGGATACTTGGGCCGGTTCCAGATGATCTGGTAGTCCCAATCACGGCCAAACCCGCCATCTGTGCCCGTATGCCATTTCCCGATATGCGCTGTGTGGTAGCCGCCAGCTCTAAAGACGGCTGGCCAAAATGGACACTGCTCTGGGTTGTATTCGCTTGCGGGATACTTACCACTCATCCGCATGG
Organism: Prosthecobacter sp.; assembly: GCA_040081325.1. Lineage (GTDB taxonomy): Bacteria > Verrucomicrobiota > Verrucomicrobiia > Verrucomicrobiales > Verrucomicrobiaceae > Prosthecobacter. The sequence continues at coordinate 3,491 of JBEBGU010000193.1, read as the reverse complement.
ATTCGATACCGTGCGGGTGCCGGCCTGTCAGTAGCGTGGCTCGGGAGGGCATGCACCAAGCACCCATATAGGCATGGCTGAAACGCACACCTGACTTTGCCAGCGCATCAATGGCTGGAGTGTGGACGCCTGGCAATGCCTCAGGGTAACAGGATACCGTCTTGTAAGACTGATCGTCACTGAAGATGAATAGTATGTTTGGCTTCTCCGCTCCCGCAGAAAATAACCGTGACGAAATCAGAAGCGCAACAATCAAGACAGCTCTCATGAGACTCAGAACGCTCAACAGTCCCTGATTTGTCACCAAGAATGCATCACTGTGGATTGATTCGATTCCCAGATGGATCGATCACCTTTACGGTCACAAACATGATCATGTTTTTGAGACGGCGCTGTTTGACCTTACTCTGGAAAAACCGTCCCACGACAGGTAGGTCGCCGATGACGGGAATACGATCGTCGACGACGATGGATTGGTCGGAGATAAGTCCACCCAAAACAATGGTGGCTCCATCATAAACCTTCACACCAGAAACGATCTTCTTGGTCGAGAAGATGGGCTGAGTAATGGTGTTAGGCGTGAGTTCGGTTTGTGACACACTTATTAAACCAAACCCGTCATTGCGCTGTGTCACGCTGTAGATGGGGCTGCCGTAATTAACAAAACCAACGAACTCGGTGAACTCGGGAGTGATGGTCAGATCCACTGATCTCCCGTCATCTGAGATCAGGGGTTCTACATCTAGCACCATCCCAACACGCCGCGTCTCGAAGGCCGTTGGAGTCGTCGGTGTGACTGGGACGGCAGGAGGTGGAGCAAAAGTTATTACGACAGTGTTGTCATTAGCGCCGCCAATATTCGTCGGGATCTGCGGAGGATCATACTCCGTCGGGTAAATGAACTCGCGAACCACTTCAACACTCGCCTTTTGACCACTTTTGGCGACGACTGAAGGACGTGAAATGAGGTCGATGCCTGTCTTCTGATCCAAGGCTCTCCACACCACTTGAAATTGCGGATTGGTCAACACACCCGCCAGCGAGAAAATACCCGGAGAGCGTCGTGAGGTCGGGGCCACAGCACCATAGAGTACGTCCTCGATCCCACGATTCCCGAGATCACCCGAGCTACGGAGACCAGCGGTAACAGGAGCCATACCTGTGGCGGACAGGGCGGAGTTCTCAGGAAACTCATTCACCGCAAAGGTTGAATTCTGAGCATTGCCAACGGTTCCACCTGAGAACTCAACATTGCTGCCAAAACCCTCTAACAACCAGTCGAAGCCCATCTCATCAAGCTTGCTATTATTGATCTCGACTATCTTGACTTCAATCACCGCCATCTTGGGAGAGGTGTTGAGTGATTGCTCCACCAGCATATCCACCATTTCGATGTTTTTAGCCGTGTTGCGGACAATCAACATGTTGACCGCGGGATTGTAGTTAGCGCCTGCACCCTCTGGGAATGAAACACCATTCCCTTCCAAAAATTCCTTGGCTCCAATTCGGCGAAGTAACCCGCCCGCTGGGGCTGCTCCGCCCGCAGCAAACGGATCAGCAGGCGCAGTGGCTCCAGCGGCAGGCTCGGTTGGCGCGGTCGAAATAAAGTTTGGGGGCACCCGGTAGGATTTAGAAATGATGCTTTGATTCGTATCTGAGAGCGAAACGATTCGTACAGCATACTCCTCCACTCGATAGCTGACTCCAGACACCTCGGTCACATATCTCAACACCTCTTCGATCGGAACGTTGGTTAAATTGAGGGATACAGGCTTCAACGGCAGGTCCTTTGGAACACCCATAACGAAGTCAATTCCCTTACCCTGCGGATCGAGATCACGGGCGCGCACTCGAAGGTATTCAAGAACCTCTTCCAGAGCAGCGCCGCTAAAGTCGATGCGCTCAATTTTGATGTCTCTGAGTTTTGCACTGATCGATTCACGTCCACCCTTGGCCACCGCCGAAGTTGCCTGACTTCCAGCTCCTCCAAACATCGCGGTAATATCTGAACTTCTGAGAGGCGGCTTCGTTTCCCAGAGTTCATTAACACCGTTGAGCATCCGCCCGCGTTGGTGATCACGGGCACTTTCAAAATAACGCGCACGCTCACTTTCTACCTTCTCCATTCCACGACGGGCAGCACTGTTGGTTGGGTCTAAACGCAGTGCGTCTTCATAAGCGATCAGCGCCTTATCAAACATTCCGGTTTCAACCTGTGAGGCAGCCAGAGTCAACAGGCGCTGCACTTCCTGCACGCGCTCAATGTGCCCAGGTGTCAGCGCTGGTGGGTAGCGATCAGGGTCCGTCATGCGTGCGCGCACCTGGCGGATACCGACACGACCTTGAGCCACATTAGGGCCGTCCAATGTGTTGAGAATTTTTTCAGCGGCAGGGTAGTCCCCCGCATTCATGAGTTCCTGAGCGCGGATCAATCCAACATGTACATAGCCCTCAAGCGCCACTGTGCGGATCTCTTGAGCCATTGGTAAATTGGGCAACGTATTGAAAATCTCTTCATACAAGGCAAGTGAGGCCCCCGTTTTTTGAGCTTTCAGGAGTGACTCAGCCTCAGAAAGTCTGTTCACCTGCGCCGAAACTAGATCGACTCGGCGCTGTACTTCTTTTTCAGCAATGCTTACGGTTGAATCACTCGCTCCAGACAACGGCAGCACTCCACAAGCAATAAACAGCAGGCCAATGGCGAATGCTGGGGAACAAGGTTGGGATATGGATTGGGGGGGCAGACGACTCATCGACGGTGAAGTGCAGGCAGCGAATTATCAGGAATATCAAGTTTTGGCTGCAAGCCCAAGCCTTTTTATTGATCCATCAGATGTTTTCTTCGCTACATCATGAAAGTGAGTCCACATTTTGACAGAAAAAGAGGTGCAACTAGCTGACTGTGCGCTCGTATGTAGGTCCCCCCATGTTGCCCTCCAATATAGCGTCCTCAACGCCACTTTTGTGCTTTTTGAAAAGCACCCGCAATGCGCTCTCAGGTTTAGTCCTCGCCCTAGTTTCAACCTCACAGGCGCAGATAACTAGCCTGGAAAACCTACAGCTCCTTATCGCAAACTCCGAAAACGCTGTGACGCGCCCTGCCGTTACCGCCACAGGCAATCAAAAGCTCAAGCAATTGAGCAGTCCCAACGTGTTTTATTCCCGTCCAGGTCCCTGGGGGCAGTTGCGCTGTGCCTTCATCTACCTGGAGGCTCCCAAGAATCTATTGGAAAATTTTCCTCTACCAAGCACGAAGCCGACGTGGGTTTTCCCGCAATCATTTAAAGACGAGTTGCCTGCCTTCTTTCAAAAGGCAGGACTCACGGAAGCTATGGTCTCTGCCCTACTGGACCCAACGACCTCCGTCACCACCGATGGAAATGTGTATCTCTTTCCTCCCTTAGCCGACCTGGAAGCAATGACGTCTGAAATGCGGACCCTCATTTACACCGAGCTAAGCAAATATGCAGTAAACGAATACTATGCGGATC
>JBEBGU010000192.1:0-6971 GCA_040081325.1 Prosthecobacter sp. | reverse complement strand
AAGGCGCTTGCCTTCGTCACGCCGAGGCCGCACGCCTTTCAATATCGCGATTGGGTCGTGCAGGCTCTCAACAACGACATGCCTTATGACCGCTTCCTGCGGCTGCAAATCGCCGCGGACCAGCTCGTGCCGCCCAACTCACCCGATCTTGCTGCGATGGGTTTTCTCACCGTGGGCCGGCGCTTTCTCGGAGTCACACACGACATCATTGATGACCGCATTGATGTCGTCACACGCGGCACTCTCGGACTCACGGTCGCGTGCGCGCGCTGCCATGATCACAAATTTGATCCCATCCCCACACGCGATTACTACGCGCTCTACGGCGTGTTCCAAAGCAGTGCAGAGGCCCTGGTGCCCTGTGAGGAAAGCGAGAACAAAGAGCTGGCCGCGATGGTGAAAAAGAATCGAGATCTGATGACCAAGCGCCGTGAGGAACAGATGGCCCGCACACGAGCGCGAACGGCCGACTATCTCCAGGCGCTGTCTGAGCTGGAAAAGTATCCTGAAGAAGGCTTCGACCAGATTATCGAAGAAAAGGACATCAACCCTTTCATCGTGCATGGCTGGAAAGCGTGGGTGCGGAGCCACCCCGACACGAAGCTGACGGATGAAGTACTCAAGAGTCTCGATTCGCCCGCTCATGTGCCCGATGAGCACATCGCGAACAACGAGCGGTTTTTCCCGACGGGTGTTATCACCGAGCTTTGGAAATCACAGGCTGAGGTGGATCGCTTCATCATCAAAAACAGCACAGCACCGGCTCATGCGACCATTTTGGTCGATCGCCCGCTGCCCAGCACGCCGCGTGTGTTCACACGCGGCAATCCGCTGACAAAGGGTGATGAAGTGCCGCGTCAGTTCTTGAGCGCGTTTGGCAAACAAATGCCGTTCACCAAAGGCAGTGGTCGTTTGGAACTCGCGCAGGTCATCACTGATCCGCGCAATCCGCTCACCGCCCGCGTGATGGTGAACCGCATCTGGCAGCATCACTTCGGGCGCGGCCTTGTCAGCACGCCGAGTGACTTCGGCAAGCAAGGCGGCGTGCCCAGCCATCCCGAGTTGCTCGACTGGCTCGCGCAGCGCTTCATCGACTCCGGCTGGAGCATCAAGGCCATGCATCGGCTCATCATGCTTTCAAAGACTTATCAGCAGAGCAGTCAGATGTGTGATCCACGTGATCCCGACAATCGCCTGCTCTCACGGATGAATCCTCACCGCCTGAGCTTCGAGGAGGCGCGTGATGCATGGATCACCGCCGCAGGTCGGCTGAATCTGCGCGTGGGCGGCCGTCCTGAAAGTTTGTTCGCGAGCAGCAACACCCGCCGCACGCTCTACGCACTCGTGGATCGCGAGAACGTGCCCGCCGTCATGCGCACCTTCGATTTCGCGAATCCCGATCTCTCCATCCCGCAGCGCACCGAGACCACGGTGCCACAGCAGGCGCTGTTTGGCATGAATCACCCCTTTGTCGTGCAGCAGGCTAAGTCGCTCCTTAAATGGTCCGCGCAGTCCTCTGTGCGGTCCGGCACGGAGGAGTCCAGGATTCGGTTCATCTACAATAAGCTCTATCAGCGCAGCCCTTCTGCCGACGAACTGGCCTCCGCACTGCGCTTTGTTCAAGAAGACCAAGCCCCAGTCATCGCTGTCGCTGATCACTCGAAGTCCTGGCAATACGGCTATGGCGAGTGGGATGAGGCTGCGGGGAAGGTGAAGAACTTCACTCCCCTGCCTCACTTCACCGGCAGCGCCTGGCAGGGCGATGAAGCATGGCCTAATGAAAAGCTTGGCTGGGCTCAGCTCACCGCCAGCGGCGGCCATCCAGGCAATGACCGCCAGCACGCAGTCGTGCGCCGCTGGATCGCAGGGGCTGAAGGCAGCTACACAATCAATTCCACGCTCATCCACGAGCCGCAGGTGGGAGATGGCATCCGCGCCTTTGTGAGCCATTCACGACTCGGCAAGCTGCGCAGCGCCACAGTGCTGGGAGTCGATGCCGTGATGAACCTCGATAACATCGCGTTTCAGGCGGGCGACACCCTCGATTTCATTGTCGATATCGGCAACGGCCTGAACAGCGACCAGTTCCTCTGGTCTCCGAAAATCACCCCCAGCACCCAGCTCACCACCGGAGCCGGTGGCGATGCACCGAACGAAACCTGGGACGCCGAAAAAGACTTCTCCCCCCAACCCAAGTCTCAACTCACCGCCTGGGAGCAGCTCGTGCAGGTGCTGATGCTCTCAAACGAATTCATGTTTGTTGATTGATATGAATCTGCCTCTCACACGCCGAGATTTTTTGAGCCGTTCCGGCATGGGGATGGCCATGCTCGGCCTTGGCGATGTGATGGCCGCATCAAAGCCGCACTTCGCACCAAAGGCGAAGCGCGTGATCCACTTCTTCCTCAATGGCGGGCCGTCACATGTCGATACGTTTGATCCAAAACCGGCGCTGGCAAAGTATGAAGGCAAGCCTGTGCCAAGTCATCGCATCACCGAGCGGAAGACAGGTGCTGCGTTTCCTTCGCCGTTCAAGTTTCAGCGTTATGGCCAGAGCGGGATCGAGGTGAGCGAGCTGTTTGAGAAAACAGCGGCGCACATTGATGACATCGCGGTGATCCGGTCGATGCAGGCACAGGTGCCGAATCATGAGCCGTCGCTGATGCTCATGAACTGCGGCGACTCGATCCAGGCTCGCCCGAGCCTCGGCGCGTGGCTGACGTATGGCCTGGGCAGTGGGAATGAGAACCTGCCGGGCTTCATCGCGATGTGCCCCGGCGGCATGCCAATCAAGAGCGCGGAGAACTGGCAGTCGGCGTTTTTACCGGGCGCATACCAGGGCACGTATGTCGATTCGAAGCATGAGGCGGTGGATCGCTTGATCGAAAACATCCGCAGCCCTCATGCCGACACGCGCGTGCAGGTTCGCCAGCTTGAACTGATGCGTCGGATCAATGAAGCGCATCGTCAGCAGCGCAGTGACTCACGCTTGGAGGCGCGCATTCAGAGCTTCGAGCTGGCCTTTCGCATGCAGATGGAAGCGGCGGATGCCTTTGATGTGAGCAAGGAGCCGGAGCACATCCGCACCATGTATGGCGAAGGCGTCCATGCACGGCAGACGCTGATCGCACGCAGGCTGTTGGAACGAGGTGTGCGCATGGTGCAACTCTGGCATGGCGCGGGGCAGCCATGGGACAATCACAACGACATCGAGACGAACCACCGCAAGCTCGCCGCCGAGATCGACCAGCCCATCGCGGCCCTGCTGCACGACCTGAAGCAGCGCGGCATGTTGGAGGACACGCTGGTCATCTGGGGCGGTGAATTTGGCCGCACGCCGACCGTGGAACTCGCCGGAGGCAAATCAAAACTCGGTCGCGATCACAATCACTACGGCTTCAGCGTCTGGATGGCCGGCGGCGGCATCAAAGGTGGCACGGTTTACGGCAGCACGGATGAGTTCGGCTTCGCCGCTCAAGACAACCCGACCAGCGTGCATGACCTGCACGCCACGATCCTGCATCTGATGGGCATCAACCACGAAGAGCTGACCTATCGCTACGCCGGGCGTGACTTCCGACTGACGGATGTTTATGGCGAGGTGATGCGGCCGATATTGGCCTGACGGATCTTTTTTCACTTTCTGTGAACCTTTTGGATCGAAAGGCCCACGTTGGGAATGATAGGCTGCGCTGGCAGCCGGTGAATGACCTCCCAACCGCGTGGATACGACGAACCAACCACCCTTGCTCGAACGCCTCTTCACAGAGAGTGCGGGGGATCTGACGCGCTACTTTGCGCGGAGGCATGGCGGTGATGAAGGCGTGCAGGATCTGGTGCAGGAGACGTTCTTGCAGATGGCGCGTGGGATGCGAGATGGGAAATCGCCGAAGTGTGCGCGCGGTTATTTGTTCGGCATCGCACGGCATTTGAGCCAAGCAGCGTGGTCGGAACGCGCGGTGGTGATCTCGCTGAATGCAGAGCTGCACGATGTCGCCGCGCCGGTGGATGATGAGCGCATCACGGCGGCGCGGGAGACGATCTCGGCGCTGGAGCCAGTGCAGCGGGAGATCCTCGATCTGCGGTTCGCGCAGGGTCTGTCGTATGCGGAGATCGCCGAGGCACTTGGCATTCCTGTCGGCACAGTTCGTTCGCGCCTGCATCACGCCGTCGCGGAAGTGCGCCATCGTTTGGAATCTGAAATCAACCCTTGAACATTATGAAACCTGAATCCCTGCACGCCTTGATCATCGACCGGCATTTTGGTGAGCTTTCACCTGAAGTCGCCGAACTGCTGGAGTTTCATCTCGCGAGTCATGCTGATGCGCGTGCTGAGGCGGAGCGAATTCTGCAATCTTTGAATGTCACGCGAGATGTCGTACTGCGGCATCCTGAACTGGCGCGTGTGTCGCCAGTGGAAAAACGAGCCTCTCCTTTGCCGCGTCGGGCATGGGTGATGCCGTGGCTGGCACGCGCGGCGGCGGTTCTGCTGCTGGCGGCGCTGACGGGCGCTGGTGGTTTTCTCGCGGGACGTTCTGAATCTCAGACAGTGACAGGTGGTGCTGCTGAAACCAAAGCCGCACCTCGCAAGGAAAGCCCATGGGCGCGCTATCGCATGACCTTTGATCCTGCGGGCGATGGCATGCAGGTGGTGCGCGTGCACACAGCGAACATGGAGGACAAGTCGATCCGATGAAAACAAGACTATGTCTGCTTTTGATCGCGCTATGCGGCCTCAGTGGCTGCTTTCCGGAGGAGCGCGTCTGGTGGTCGCCGCAGGGTGATCGCGCGGTGGTTTCCATCGCGGATGAATTGCATCTCGTGACAGCGGATGGCGAACTGGGGCGTGCGCTGGAGGTTTCATTGGAGAAGGCGCTGGTCAAAACGGTGAGCTGGCTGCCAGATGGCAGCGGCTTCGTTTGTCATCGCGAGCGTGCGGTCGCGACGTGGGAGGAAGTTTCGCAGATCATCCCGCCCGCCGAAAGCGCCGCCGTGGAGCAGTTGATGCCCGCTGTGCTGCCAGTGCTGGAGGCTGCGGCGAAACTGGCGGCGGGTGCGGACTCACTGGAAAGGGTTGCGTCCGTGATGCCGATGATTGAGAAGAAGCGGTTTGCCATCTCGGTGAAGCGTGCCCTTCAACGTGATGCGGCAGCGGTGGAGAAGCTGCTGCTCGCCTTGCCAAAGGGGACTGAAATCGTCGAGTCGATGAAGAAAGAAGGCACTGCCTTTCAAGTGAGCGAGCTATGTGTGGTGAAGCTGGCGGACAAGGCGAGCGCCGCCTCGTTGTCACGAACATGCAGCCTGCTGAGCCCGCCCCTGATGCCCAAAGTCTCGCCCAAGCATGATGTGGTGGCGTTTCTGACGCTCGACGAGAAAGAGGAGAGCGCAGCGCTCATGGCGCTGCCGTTGGATGGCGGCCCGGCGTTGACGGTGGCACGCGGCGTGTCCGGCACCTTTGACTGGATGCCGGATGGTCGTGCGCTGGTCTTCATGGCTCCCATTGGCAGTGATGGCGAGAAGTTGCAGAGCATCCATCGCATCTCAGTCGTGCAGGAAAATGGCACGTTGATGAAGCCGCGATATGAAGAGCAGAAAGACGGCTCATCCAAGCTCATCAATGCGCCGGATCGCATGCCAGAGCCGGTGACGCTGGCGACGGCGATCATGCTGAATCATCCGCACATGCAGGCGCTGGCGGACGGGCGCGTGCTCTTTGCCAGTCAGCCTGCCGTGTTGCCTGCGGCGGGCACTGGACCAGAGCTGGAGCCGCGTTTGTATGTCATCTCGGCGGATGGAAAAGAGGTAAGCCCCATCGCCACCGCGTCGGGTGATCTACCGACAAATCTCGGCTACTTCGCTGCTTCGCCGGATGGCAAACTCGTTGCCGTGGTGGAAAGCGAGACCGATGCGGTGGCCGTGGTCGATCTGAGCAGTGGCAAGACGCAGATTATTTCTGCGCCTCATCCGCGCTGGCAGTGCGAGACGATTCCAGCATGGAAATCCGCCACCGAACTGACCTTCGCCGCGCTACATGGCGCAGCTCAAGAGCCGAAATGGATGCTCTGGAGCGACGGCGCAGGACTCCGCTGCATCAGTGAAAAATGGCCCGCCAACGCCACGGCCAAATGGCTTGAGCAGAAAAGCGAAACCAAGCCCCAAACATCCACCACTCGATGAACAAGCATCTCTTCATCTCCCTCTCTCTCACGCTGGCCAAAGTTGCCGTCGCCCAAGATGCAGCGGGCACTGCGTTCTTTGAATCAAAGATCCGCCCGGTGCTGGCGAAGCACTGTTATGAATGCCACTCGGTGGAGTCAGGCAAATCAAAGGGCGGTTTGATGCTGGACACCAAACAGGCCATCCGCGCAGGTGGTGATACCGGACCTGCCGTGGTGCCTGGAGATGTGGCGAAGAGCCTGCTGCTCACCGCGATCAAACACAGCGATCCCGATCTCGAAATGCCGCCCAAAGAGCCGCAGTTGCCAAAAACGGTCATCGCGGATTTTGAAGCGTGGATCAAGGCCGGTGCGGCTGATCCGCTTGATTCAGCGGTGAAAGTGGCGGAGCGTCCGCCAGTGGATGTGGCGGCGGGGAGAAAATTTTGGAGCTATCAGCGGCCCGTGAAGACCACAGGGAGTGTGGATGCATTCATTGAAGCGAAGCTGAAGGAAAACAGCCTCACGCCATCGCCGGAAGCGGAGCCGGTGGTGCTACTACGGAGGCTGTATTTTGATTTGATCGGTCTGCCGCCGACTCCGAAGGATGTGAAGGCGTTTTCGATGGAGAAGCTGGAGGCGACTGTGGACGAGCTTTTGAAAAGCCCACGCTTTGGCGAGCGCTGGGGCCGTCATTGGCTGGATGTGGCGCGCTTTGCCGAATCCAATGGCCGTGAGTCCAACCTGACCTTCCCACATGCCTGGCGTTACCGCGACTATGTCATCGATGCCGTAAATGCGGACGTGCCGTTTGAT
>JBEBGU010000191.1:0-6971 GCA_040081325.1 Prosthecobacter sp. | reverse complement strand
CGCCATGCGCCCGGCGGATTTCGATGACTTTCATGGTCAAACGAAAGTGAAAGAGCAACTGCTCGTCATGGTCGAAGCCGCCAAAATGCGTGGTGAGCCGCTGGATCATGCTTTGTTATGTGGACCTCCAGGTTTGGGCAAGACGACACTCGCCAATCTGATCGCTAGCGCCATCGGCTCGCGACTGCACACCACCAGTGGACCCCAAATCGAGAGGGCAGGGGACTTGGCTGGTATCCTGACGAATCTCCAACCTAAGGACATTCTTTTCATCGACGAGATTCACCGCCTGCATCCCAGCATCGAAGAGTACTTGTATCCAGCCATTGAGGACTTCCGGCTCGACATCATCATCGATCAGGGGCCAAAGGCACGCACGATCCGCATCGACTTGCCGCCCTTCACTCTCGTCGGTGCCACCACTCGCGCGGGAATGCTCACTGCGCCCATGCGTTCACGCTTCGGTATTCCGAACCGGCTGGACTACTACACGGTCGAGGAGATTCAGCACATCCTCATGCGCTCCGCTCGCCTCATGGCGGTGCCGATGGAAGACGGTGGCGCACGTGAGATCGCTCAGCGTTCTCGTGGCACCCCGCGCATCGCCAATCATCTCCTGCGCTGGGTTCGTGACTATGCTCAGGTGAAAGCGCAAAGCGTCGTCACTCAAGCCGTGGCCAATCAGGCGCTCACCATGCGTGACATTGATGAAACAGGTCTCGACGAGATGGACAAACGTTTCCTCGAAGCCCTCATCCACAAGTTTGATGGTGGCCCTGTCGGTGTCGGCAGCATCGCCGTCGCAGTGGGTGAAGATGCGACGACTCTAGAAGATGTGCATGAACCCTACCTCGTCATGCAGGGTTTTGTGAAACGCACACCGCGTGGTCGTGTCGCCATGCCTGCGGCCTATCGCAAGCTCGGCCTAGTGCCACCCGTTAGCGGACAGAGTGAGCTTTTCTAAATGCGTTAGAATCCGGGTCAGGTGACCACGTCCTCCCACTTCAGTCTGAAGCGGGCTAGATACTTCTTCAGCCGGTCCGCGTCGTTCATCACTGACCGCTTCGCGCGCGACACCGCAAACAGCTTCCGACCCGCGTCCGAGAGCGTCTTGCTCTCCCGGCATGTCTTGATCACAAACTCAAGCTGCACACGGTCAAACGGGTCGATGTCGTAGAACGAGTTTTCCAACTCGTTATTCTGCCCCGGCTCCCGCCACCCCTCCCGCAGCCGCGTGATTTCACTCTCCACGCACTCCACCGTGATGCGCCCCTTCGGAGCCAGCGTGGCCATGCGGGTCACGGCGGCGTTCAAGTCGCGAAAATTCGCGCTCCATTTGGCTTCCGGGCCTTTGGCGAATTTGAGGAAAGCCTCACGCGCCTCCTTGTTCATGCGCACCTGCCGCCTGTGCGACTTCGCGTAGCGCTCCAGCTCGAAATCGAGGTTCGCGGCGATGTCTTCGCGTCGTTCGGCAAGGCTCGGCAGCGTGAAGGTCCACAGATTGATGCGAGCGAGTAAATCGTCGCGAAATTTGCCTGCGGCGACTTGGGCTCGAAGATCGCGATTCGTGCCGGCGATGAGCTGAAAGTCACTTTGCACGGCTTTGTCGCTGCCGAGCGGTAGAAAGGTTTTGTCTTCGAGTGCTCGCAGCAGCATCGCCTGCTCGTCGAGACCGAGTTCGCCGATCTCATCGAGGAAAATGAGGCCTTTGTCGGCTTCTTTGAGTAGGCCTGGCCGGTCCGACTGCGCACCCGTGAAGGAACCGCGTTTATGACCAAACAACGCCGACATCGCCTGATCACCGCGCAGCGTGGCGCAGTTCACTTCGACGAATCGACCGCTCAATCCGGCCCGCGAGCGCCGCAGGTCGTAAATGCGGCCTGCGAGCATCGATTTGCCCGCGCCAGTCGGCCCCATGATGAGGATCGGCGCTTTGGAGTTCACGGCGACGAGCTCGATCTGCTCGATGAGCTTGTTGAAGCCCTTGCTCTTCGTGGCGATGCCGCTTTTCAGGAAATCGAGCGTGCGCTCCTGCTCTTGCGCGAAGCGCGTGGAGAGCCGGTCATACTTTGAGAGGTCGATGTCGATGATCTCGTAGCGCCCGCAGGCCTTCGCATCGCGTCCGCCCTCGCGTGACGGCGAGGTTTGCAGCAACCGCGCCGGGATGAAGTTCGCCTCATTCAGCAAGAACCAGCAAATCTGCGCCACATGCGTGCCGGTGGTCAGGTGGATGAGGTAGTCCTCCTTCTCCGGCTGGAAATCGTAGCCGCGCACGAAGTCGTAGAGCCGCTCATACACCTCCTGAAAGTCCCACGGGTCCTTCAGCGCGAATTCATGCACCACCACCTCCGTCTCCGGCGAAACCTTGCCGATGTCCGCGACCACACTCTTCGCCAATTCGGCAAACTTCGGCTCCACCAGCAACTCCAGCCGCGAAACGAGCAAATCCTCCTGCTGACACATCGCCACCGTGGGACGCCATTTCGACCACCGATCCGCGCCCTGAGCGCGGTCAAGTGTGGAGCCGAGGAAGCCGAAAGTGATGATGGGTTTCATGGTGAAATCAAAGGGCTGCACGAATCACGCGCCGCAGCTCGCCCGTGGGCCGTGCGGGATTCACATCGATAGGAAACAAGTGTCCGTGCCACTCGATGAGGTTCGCTGGTTTGGCATCAAACAGCGCCGTGTTGTCTTCGGCGCGATACCATGCATGAGATGGCCCGACATGATCCGGCAGGTAATTTTTCACGACCCTGCGCCGCGTGAACCAGCGCTCGATAAGCTGTTTCACTTCTTGCTTGCCGATCTCTGAGGCCAGATCACCCAGCAAACGCCCGGGTACATAGCTTTGCAGCGTAACGACCTCAATTCGCTGCGGTGTTTGAATGAAACCCTCCAAGATCATTGAGACCTCAGGGAAGATTTCATTTAGCAGCAGCAGGCGGCGCAGATAAGCGCTCAAACTGGCTGGCGCGAGATGCAACCCACCTTTGGCAACAGGCGTGAAGCCGTAACCGGTGCCTGCTTTCTGATCGGTGGGCTTTGTCACTCGTCGTACATGCGTGACGGGATCACCGACTCGTTCCACGTCATGTTCGGTGCCACCCAGCAGCAGCTCATTCAGACTCCCATCGGGAATCCACAGCGCGTTTCGTTCGATCCAAGGCCTGATCAGGCCTTGCTCCGCAACCTGTCGATCACCGAGGGCATCGAGTGCCCCAGGTTCCTCTTCATCAGCTCCAGCGCTTTGGCCGAAGAGTGCTGCGGCATCTGCAAGCCAGCCCCCGGAGCCTGTGGAAGGCTTCGGTTCAGCGTCTTGGATTCGTTCGTGACTGGTGGCGGCATTGCTCATGGAGTGTGTGCCGAACCCTGCTTTGAGGCAACAGTCAGGTTTGGCTTTGCTACGATGCCAGATAGGCTAGCTGATAAGATAAATCAATAGATTATAAACGAGTATAAGTGACGCCTTATGCAAGATTTGACACGCCCTTCATTTCACCTGAAAAATTTTCTTCCCCTGTTTTTACAAGGCTTCCAGCGTCATCCGACCCCTCCGTGCCAGGTTTTGGCACGCGACTAGCAATACTTGTTCCCGTCCTCCGACTCCATGCAGTGACTGAAGCGATACGCCCAAAGAAACTGCCCATCGGTGAGGAGGACGCTGCCTTCGGGCAACTGGACTTAACTCCATCGACATAAACCTTCCCGGATGGTCGGGGTGAAAGTCTGCTCCGGCAGATGGACACAACGGCCTGATGACTCAACCAATCAAATACTCCTTTGAATCATGCCCCTCGCTTACCCATTACTCGCAAATGAGCTTCTCAAAGCTCTTGAAAGGTTCGATGCACAAATCGCACCGCATGGCCTTTACGCTGCCGAGGAGCATGACCTCGATTCCTCACGTCAAAAGTGGCGATTGGAATGGGATCAATGCCTCATGCCGTGCTTGCGATCTATGGATGCAGTCTGTGTGGCAAACGGCGGCTTTAACTTCAACTGGCGGATGAACAAACGACCGGGTACGGCCATGGCTGGTTTTGACATCCCCCAGCAGACATCCATCACCCTCGACATGATCAAGGTCTCCAAGATCAAAGTGCGTGTTTACGGGAACAGCCATCGCATTGATCCACACCTCGACTTCTCCAAGCGTTGGAAAGAGTGCCAGTTGGCCTCTCACCTCAAAAGATTCCAGCCGGAAAAAACTCATCAAAGCATGCTTCTTCTCGTGGGGTTCGACGGCCACAAAGAACCACTCCAGACAGAGTTTCAGCAACTTCGCGAGGACCGTAATTGGGAACGATTCGGGTGGGAACTCATCACGCGAAACTGGGCAGATCCACACAATCGAGGATTTTATACCCGCGCCGCCATTTGGATCCCTTCCCAGACAGATAACGACAAACTGTGACAGCCCTCTTCACCGATACACCTCACGCCGATGCCTCACTCGATACACCCGCACTACGCGGATCGAATCTGCGATCTCATAAAGCACGTGATAGTCGCCCACGCGGATGCGCCAATCGTTCGTCGTGCCGCTGAGTTTCTTCGAGCCAGGCGGACGAGGCTCTTTACCGAGTGCCACGATCTGTTTCACCACACGGTCATGCGTCTGGTCATCCAGACGGCGGAGATCTTTTTCCGCCGCACGCTCGATCTGCACTTCATGCATGGCGCGCTTTACGTTCAACGAGGTATTCGGAGATCGGTCGGTAGCTCAGCGGCTTCTTCCTCGCGGCTTTCATCGCTGCGGCATCCTCGGCATCCTCGGCATCTTCAAGACGCTCCAGCAGCTTCTCATAGGCCCTTCACAGACAAGATGACCGACACCGGCTTGCCGCGTCGAGTCACAATTTCAGGCTCCAAGGTCATCGTTTTCATCTCCTGCAAACTAACTGCACCAAATCATCAATCAAAAGTCATAAATCATAAATGAACTCCCCCTTCCACATCACCGGCGAAGCCGAAGCGATCCTCCCAGCGCGTAACAACGCGGGAAAGCCCATCACCGTCATCGGCACGGAGGCGATCCGTGCTGGCTTTGATCCATCCTGCCTTGAACAGGCGCTCAACTCGCGTTCCGCGCCGGGCGTGACCGATCTCGTGCTCAATCCCGACGCGCACAGCGGTTACGGAGCGCCCGTCGGCTGCGTGATGGTTTCGCCGACGCACATTTATCCCGGGCCGGTCGGCGTGGACATCAAGTGCTCCATGTCGCTGCTCCAGATGAACATTCCCGCCGAAGAGATCACGGACAAGGCGATCCGTCGTCGGCTCATCGACGCCATCGTGGCCCGCACGCCGACTGGTGCAGGCCGCGGTCAGCGCGAGGCGAAAAAGTCCCGCCGCGTGTCCGCCGATCTCGGCGTGCAGGTTTGCACCGAAGGTGCGAGCCAGAGCGTGTGCGAAGCCCTCGGCATCCCGCCCGAGTGGGCGCTGCGTTGCGAAGACAGCGCCCACCTTGGTCATGACGGAAACGTCTCCACGCTCCACAAGCGCCTCGACAAGATGCGTGCCTTCAACGGCTTCGTGGGCTTTGAAAACAAGATGATGCAGCTCGGCTCCTACGGTGGTGGAAACCACTTCGGTGAGTGCGAGGTCGTGCAGCTCGCCGAGGACGCCGCGATGCGCTCCACGGCTGAAGTTTTCGGCCTGCGGGACAATCACGTCGCCTTCCTCAGCCACTGCGGATCGCGCGGGTTCGGGAACATCCTCGCACAGCGCCAGTTCAAGTCGCTGGAAGGCTTCTTCCGCACCTGGGGCCTGCCGTTTCCTGCTGATGATAAACAGCTCGTCTATGCCCCGCTCGGAACGCCCGAGGCGGACGCGTATCTCGATGACATGGCGCTCGGGGCGAACTTCGCCACCGTGAACCACATGCTCATCAATGCGCTCGTGCTGGAGGCCTTCCAGGAAGTGCTGCCAGGGACAACCGGCCAGCTCGTTTACTTCATCAGCCACAACATCGCGCGTCAGGAAGTCGTCGATAACCAGCTCGCGTGGGTCCACCGCAAAGGCGCTACGCGTGCCTTCCCCGGCGGCCACCACGCACTCAAAGACACGCCCTTCGCCGCCACCGGCCACCCAATCCTGCTGCCTGGAAATCCGCGCGACGGCTCCGTGGTCATGGTCGCCAAGCCCGATGCCGTGAAGAGCTGCTACAGCGTGAACCACGGTGCTGGTCGCTGCATGGGCCGCAAAGCCGCCGCCCGCAATCTCAACCAGCAGGAGGTCAACGCCGACTTCGAAACCCACGACATCCTCTACAACGCCCGCCAATACCCCATCGACGAAGCCCCCAACGCCTACAAAGACTTCAAAGAAGTCCTCCACAGCGTCGAAGCCGCCGGTCTGGCCCAGCAGGTCTGCAAACTCAAAGCCCGCTTCGTCATCAAGGACGCGGCGGAGGCGGATGATTGAACCTCCAAACATACCACGACATGTCACCCACTGACTTTTCGAATACCATCACAACCCCAGGCGCTGGCGATGTGATCGCGTGCATTACTCACCAGAGTAGTTTTCATGTCTCGGCATGGTCCTATGCTGAAGCGGCACAGATGCTGGCAAGACACCTGAATGAAGATGGTTTCTATATCGACATTGGTGTTCATCCCATCTGCTTTCTATATCGCCACTCTTTAGAGCTTCAGTTCAAACAGATCGTCTGGGACGGCAGGCAATTGATTGGAGAAGATGCACGTATTGAGCAGCTCTGTCGTAGTCACGCGCTGACACCACTTTGGAGTGAAATTGAAGCCATCATGAATCAAGTGTGGCCCGATCTGCCATTCCCAGATGAAGCACTGCTAGTCAGGGAAGTTGTGACTTGGTTTCACGAAGTTGATCCTGGAAGCTTTGCCTTTCGATATCCATTTGATAAAAACCTTCAGGCTAGCTTATCGGAGTTTAGGCACATCAACCTATCAACACTTGTTGCAGCGATGGAAGCCTCTCGTCAGTTC
>JBEBGU010000006.1:0-24973 GCA_040081325.1 Prosthecobacter sp. | reverse complement strand
ATCCTGGCGATGGCCGCGCAGCCGGTGGTGCGATGAAGGACATGGCCGCCCTGCTGGCCCCGCAGGCGATGGAAGCGCCCGATTTTGCGAGCGCGATGGCCAGCGTTCGACGTGATGTTTTGTCGAAGCCAGTCTCTGAAAAACAAATGCTGCTCGATGCAGGCGCTCTCGATCCTGGCGACAGCGGCAGCGTGGACATGAAGCTGCTGGATGAAGTCAAAAAGCAGGGCCAAGGCGGCGATGCAGCAGGCACGCGAGTCAAAGGTTTCAGCAATCTGGATGATCTGCTCGGTGGTGGTGGAACGATGGGTGGCAGCACGGCTCCGATCCTGATGCCCACGGATCTGCTCTTTGAATACGGCAGCGATCAACTCGCCGAGGGTGCGCGACTCAGTCTGATGAAGCTCGGCTTTCTCATTCAAAAGAATCCCAACTCGCTCTTCATCGTCGAAGGTCACACCGACAGCTTCGGTGGAGAGGACTACAATCTTGAGCTCAGCATGCGCCGCGCAAACGCCGTGGTCGAATGGCTGCGCGCTTCTCTGAAGCTCGGCACCGACCGCATCCAGGCCGCGGGCATGGGCAAAAGTAAACCCATCGTCAGCACTCAAGGCAGCGTCGAAGAGCAGGGCCTAAATCGCCGTGTGGAGATCAAGGTGCGGCCAAAGAAGTCATAGGCGATTGGAAGTGCGGTGGTTTGATGGACGTTCTTTGAAACTACCATGCCCAAAACCATCCTCGCTATCGGTGCCCATTATGATGACTGTCCGTATGGGTTGCCCGGCATTCTTTTGAAGGCGGTGCGGCAGCATCAGCGGGTGGTGATTCTCAGCCTGATCGGTGACTACACCAACTGGCCGCCAGTGAAAGGACGTGAGGAGGCACTCAAGCAAAAGAGCATCGACATGGCGAAGGAGCGCGGCATCGAGATGCGCTTCCTGAACTATTCCTCCATGGGATTCGAGGCGACTCTGGCCGCCAAGCGTGCGGTGGCTGAAGTGGTGGCGGATGTGAAGCCTGACACGGCTTTCATGCTATGGCCGCGCGACCGGCATCCAGATCACGAGGCGGCCTCAGCGATCTGCCATGCGGCGCTTTACCAGCCTGCGCGCTTGCTCGGGCGCGATCAGGTGCGCAGCCCTTCGGAAGTTTATTGGTATGACAATGGCCCAGGTCACACCATCGACTTCACGCCTGACACTTATGTCGATGTCAGTGACGAATGGCCTGCTGCCGTGGAATGGCTCGGCGGACTGATGGCCTTTGTTCGCAATGGTCCTTTGGATATTCAGAAAGAGGCTGCGGTGGAATCGAAGACGGTATTGGCAAGGTATCGTGGCATGGCTTCAGGCGTGAAGTATGCGGAGGCTGTGAAGGCGGTGCGCCCTATTGTCAGGGACATCTAAAGTGGAAGCTTTGCTTGTGCTGCATTGACAGGGAGGCAGCGCTTCCCTTCATTCTGTGCCCATGCCGGAACCCGCTCCATCACCCCCAGCCGTCACCGTTGAGAACTTGACCAAGGTTTTCAAATCGGGATTGGGCAAGCAGGCCTTTGTGGCCGTGCGCGATCTTTCCCTCACGGTGCAGCCGGGTGAGGTCTATGGCCTGATCGGCCCGAATGGCTCCGGCAAATCGACGACGATGAAAGCCATCCTCGGACTGCTCTCACCGACTCAGGGCAGGACTTCCATCTTTGGCAAATCCAGCACGGAAGTGGAAAGCCGACGTGATGTGGGCTTCCTGCCGGAGAACCCCTATTTTTACAAGCATCTCAACGGCCTGGAGACGCTCATGTTTTACGGTCGCCTGTGCAGCATGGGTGGTCGCGATCTCAAAGACAAAGCGCGCGAGATGCTCGTGATGACCGGATTAGAAGATGCCGCCGACCGGCGTGTGTCGGGCTTCTCGAAAGGCATGTTGCAACGTCTCGGTCTAGCCCAGGCGCTGCTGCATCAGCCACGGCTGATCGTGCTCGATGAACCGACCGCTGGTGTTGACCCCGCAGGCTCACGCAAGATCCGCGATTTGATCATGGGCTTCAAGGAGCGCGGCATCACGGTGTTGGTGACCAGCCATCTACTGGAGCAAATTCAGGAGGTGTGTGACCGTGTCGGCATCATGGCGCATGGCCGCATGGTTAGAGAAGGTCGGCTTGAAGACCTGATCGCCGTGGAAAATGAAACCGAACTCGTGCTGGCGGATGCCTCACCCGAACTTCTCGCGCAGATCAAAACACTCATCGAAACCCAAGGCGGCGGAGCCAAGCTCGTCCGCTCAGGCCACTCACGCACGACGCTGGAGCGCCTATTTCTCGAAGCCACGGAGGAACCCAAGTGATGAAGTATTCTTCTTTCTCCCCATCTCGTATTTGGACACTCGCATCGGCTACGTTCACGCAGCTCGTTCGTATGAAGATCTTGAGTTTTCTCGTGCTGTTCTGCTTTGCTATCGTGGCCTTTGGCTTTGTGTTTCCGGCCTTTAATCCCGAGCAACAGCTCAAACAGCTCAAGGATTGGTCCTTCGCGGCCTTGCAGGTTTACAGCCTCGTCATCGCCGTCGTCGCCACCTCACTTCTGCTTCCACGCGATCTGGAAGACCGAACTCTCTACACCATTCTATCCAAACCGGTGCCACGCTTTGAATACCTGCTCGGCAAGCTTCTAGGAGTGCTGCTTCTGATCGGTGTCGGTCTAGTGATGATGGATGTGGTCTTCAGTGCGGTGATGTACCTGCGGCAGGGAGTCGTCTTCAATCAGTCAGTGGCAGCACTCAAGCAGGAAGGCGTGGCTACACCTGAAGCCATCGCTCAACTCCAGGCTTTTGTCGGAAAGCAGGGCTTAACTTGGAGTTTGCAGGTCGGTGTGTTGATCATCTTTCTGAAGGCGTCGGTGATCACCTCGATGGCACTTATGATTTCGTGCTTTGCAAGCAGTACTCTTTTCACCATAGCGGTCTCTTTTTGTTTGCTCATCATTGGTCATGGGCAGGCGCTGATCCGCGAGTATTTCCTGCAGGGCAAAGGAATCGGAATGGTGGAAAAGACTGGCTCGGTTTTTCTCGCCATCCTCGCTCCTGACTTGGGAAACTATGACGTGCTCGACAATCTACTCAAAGGTGAAGTCGCGACATGGGCCAGCGTACAAATGATGCTCTCGATGACAGCGATTTATCTCGTGGGTTATGGCGTCGTGTCTCACCTCTTATTTGTGGAAAAGGAACTCTAAGATGAGACGTGGCTATCAGGCTCTAAGCGTTTTTATTCTGCTCGGCTTGCTAAAGCTGCCGGTCGAAGATACTGCCACACGACAGTTTCGAGCTGCGAACTTGCTCAGCCCTCCTCTGGATGTAGGGATCGGCGAACAAATCGGTCAGATGGCCTTTGCGGCCAGTATGGGTGGACTGCGTTCGCTCATCGCCAGCATCACTTATCTGCGGGCTTATCGGGCTTGGGAAAACATCGAGTGGGCCAAGGTGGACAGCCTTTTTCAGATCACCACACGGCTGCAACCGCGCTACCAAAACTACTGGGACGAAGCCTCATGGCACATGGCTTACAACGCCGCCTCAAGCTACCTCTACAATGAAGAGATCGAGCCGAAGGTGCGAGAAAAGCTCCACAAAGAGTACGTTCAGCGTGGGATAGACATCTTGAACGAAGGCCTGCGCTTCTTGCCAGATGATGCACGGCTTTGGAACGCGCTGGCTGAGATTTACGACCGCCGAGTGCATGATCCGAAGAAGGCCGCCGAGTGTTACCTGGAAGTACACCGTATCAGTCACAATGACCGCTATGCGCGCTTCGCAGGTTATCAGTATGCACAGACCTCTGACCCGGAACTGTGGCAGAAGGCCTACACACTGCTGAAGACCGCTTATGATAAAAAGCAGCGGCAGCCCAGTGTGATCGAGCAGATCAAAAATCTGGAAGACAAACTGAAGCTTCCTCTGATGCAGCGCATTCCTGAAAAGCGCCAGGCTTTGGAGCAGCCCCAGGGCATGAATGGGCCGCCCCGGTGATCGCTAAATCCATGCTTAAGAAGCATCTCCTTGCACATACCAGCCTGCTTGGTTTGTTCCTTCACGATGAATCAAATAGCGCGTCCACTAGCTCAGGGCCAGATGCCCGTTACACGCTGGACAGTCATCGCCCGGCTGCACAGTCGGGATGAAAAGATGGTCCGTCGCGCGCTGGATGACCTTTGCGCTCAGTATCACTACCCACTCTACTGCTACATCCGCCTGCGCGGATTCAGCCATCACGATGCGCAGGACGCGCTGCACGACTTCCTGGCCAAATTCCTGCGCCTAGATTCGTTTCAGACTGCGGATGAATCAAAAGGCAAGTTGCGCACTTTCCTTCTCGTCAGTCTCCAGCGTTTTCTGGCAAATTGGTCGTGCCAACACTGTTATAGTGAGGAAACCAGCCTCGAAAGTGACACCTACAACGAGGATCTGGAGCACTACCAAAAAGAGCGCTTTTCCAACGATGACTCGCCAGACCGCATCTTCGAACGCAAATGGGCTCAGGAGTTGCTGATCGGAGTGCTCCAGCGTGTTCGGGAAAAGTATGCTCTTATCGGCAAAGAGCATGTTTTTGATGTCCTGCGCCCTGTGCTTTGTGCCGGAGGCAGCCTACGCGGAGAAGATGGCACCGAGATGGCTCGGTCACTCGGACTGAGCTTTGGAGCGCTGCGCGTTGCCCTGAATCGCCTGCTCAAAGACTATCGTGAAATGCTCGAATCTGACGTAGCACAGACCGTGTTCGATCAGGACAAAGTGGGTGAAGAGATCGCGTATCTAAAGCAAGCCTTTGCCAAATAGCCAGATGGTGCCATCTCAGACACGGCCAGCCCAGCCAGAGGCCGAGCAGCGTGTGCATCTGGCGCACAGAGAGCAACTGGCCTGGGGATTCTCAGCGCAGCGCGCGCAACTGATGCAGAGCGTGCAGTAAGGGCGGCATGAACTGCTGGTCACAGAGACAGCGCATGAAACTGCGGCACTGCTAGCAGCCGCAGCCGCGACGACCACTTCCCGCGACTTTGCGGGAGTGCTCCGCGAGCGGTTCAAGACCGCGCGCGAAGTCTGGGTTGAATCATAATAGGTCTTCACCCACATGCTTTACCGGTTTGCCTTTCGTTCGTTACAGACTTTCTGCGAAATCCTGATTTTTTCTTCCGCACAGGCGGCGAATTCTCTCGAATGCCGCTGTGCCTCCCCGTATGACTGAGGCTTCTTTTATGGAAGATCTCGACGCCACAGTGCCTGTGCCCAGCCCGACGCCGCGAGGTGCCGGGGGTGCTGGCGTGGGCGAGCGCCTCTCTGAGTCCAATATTCAGGGCTTGTTTGATGCGATTCCTGAGACTCGATCGATGAACGCACGTAAGTGGTCGCCGCCGAGTCCTGAGCAAATTCAGCAGGCGCTGCCGCAGTATGAGATCACCGGATTCATCGCCCGAGGAGGCATGGGTGCTGTCTATCGTGGGATTCAGCGCAGCCTGCGCCGCACGGTGGCAATCAAAGTACTGCCACCAGAGATCGAGGAGGGGGAAATGCAGTATTCCGAGAGGTTTAAAAGAGAGGCGCAGTCCATGGCGCAGCTCACTCACCCGAACATCGTCGCCGTCTATGACGCTGGCGAGACGCCCGAGGGACTCCTGTACTTTGTGATGGAATACATTGAGGGCACCGACCTAGCGCAACTCATCACCACAGAGGGGTCGATTCCTCCCGCACGGGCCTTGAGCATCACCGCGACTGTTTGCGGGGCGCTGGCCTTTGCGCATGGCAAAGACATCATCCACCGGGACATCAAGCCCTCGAACATCATGCTGGATAAAGACGGGCAGGTGAAGGTGGCTGACTTTGGCCTAGCCAAGACGATCCATGCAGAAAGCACGCTACTCACTGGCAGTCACATCACGATGGGCACAGCGGACTTCATCGCCCCAGAAGCGCTGATCCCTGGCACGCCCGTCGATGGTCGCGCGGATGTGTATGCCGTTGGGGTCATGCTTTACCAGATGCTAACAGGTCGTGTCCCTCGTGGACGCTTTGCCATGCCCTCCGTGGTGGTCCCTGCTATCGATACCCGGCTGGACTTCATCGTCGATAAAGCCATGCAGTCGGACCCAGCGCAGCGCTACCCAACTGCTCAAGCTCTGCGCTCAGCGGTGGAGGCAGCGGCCACAAGTAAGCTCCCTTTAAAATCTCTCTGGCCTCGGTTACTTGGCTTCATCAGCCTGGCGGTGGTGTTGGCGAGTGGCTTTGTTTTCTGGCCACAGCCGCAGGCACTGGTGAGCGTGCCGAAAGCAGAACCCGAGATGCCCACCGCAGCCGCTGAAACCTGGAAGGACGTGATCGCCGAGCTAACGCTGGACGGTGATGTGGAACGAACAGAGGCAGGGCTACTCTTCACCGATGTCGGCTTTGCCACCTACATCATGAATCAGGATTCAAAGCAGGACGGGGCGGTGCGCATGTCGGCGACTTTTGGCAGCATGAACCCAGCTCTGCGCGCCCGAGTGAGCGCGATCCATGGCGTCTATGAGATCAGCGTCAAGAGTCAGAATCGGATCGAACTTTGCTGCTATGACGCTGCTGCGAAGAGCCTCAAAACCTTGCGTGAATTTCCTCTGACCGCGCCCCTCACTGCGGGCCAAAACTACGAACTTGAGTTGCGCGTCGTCGGTCAGACCTTGACCGCCAAACTCAACGGCAGCGCACTCGGAACCGTCACCGACTCGACGCTAGAAGAAGGCCACTTCGGTGTAGGAGTCAGTGACTACAACGGCACCCCAACTCTGGTTAAAGCCATTGAGGCACTCGATCTCGATGCACCGTGATCCCCATTTCACGCGCGGAAGCGGCGGGCGATCAGGCCGTGCTTCGGGCCCAGCAGCAGTGCCAGGGCAAACAAGAACGCCTGCGCGAGCACGATGCAGGCTCCGGTGGCGCCATTGATATAGAAGCTGACATAGACACCGAGGCAGCTCGCCAGCACGGATGAGGCGACGGCGATGAGGAGCATGCGATCAAAACGATCGGTGAGCAGTCGTGCCGTGCAGCCCGGCGTCACGAGCATGGCGACGACGAGGATGATGCCCACGGCCTGAAGCGAGGCGACGATGGTGCCCGCCAGCAGGGAAAGCAGCACGTAATAGAGAAGGTTGGTGTTCAGCCCGATGGCCTTGGCATGTGCGGGGTCGAAGCAGAACAGCAGCAGGTCTTTACGCATCACCAGCACGACGACCAGTGTCACGCTGGCGGCGACGATGGTCTGGATCATGTCTTCCCGCTCGATGCCGAGAATGTTGCCGAACAAAATGTGATTCAGATGCGCCTCCGTCTGGATCTTGGTGAACATCACCAGCCCGAGCGCGAACAATCCTGTGAAGACGATGCCCATCACGGTGTCCTCCTTGATCCGCGTGCTTGACTTGATCCAACCGGTGGCGACGGCGCAGAGCAGTCCTGAAGCAAAAGCGCCGACGGCCAGCGGCAGACCCATGCTGTAGGCCACGACAATGCCGGGGAGCACGGCATGAGAGATGGCATCACCCATGAGCGACCAGCCTTTCAGGACGAGATAGCAGGAGAGCACTGCACACACCGCCCCGACGAGCGCGCTGATCATCAGCGCCTCGACCATGAAGGCGTAGCGGAGTGGCTCCAGGAGGCTCATGACAGGGAGGCGATTCGACGCTGCCTGCGTGAAGCAAGCAGCCCGTGTTTAGGAGCGAGAAAGAGGGCGACGAGAAAGACCAGTGTCTGCAATACCACAATACAGCCGCCGGTGGAGCCATTCAAAAAGTAGCTGCCATACGCGCCCAGAACTCCGCAGAGCAGTCCGGTGATCGTGGCGATGATGAGCATTTTGCCAAAGCGATCCGTCAGCAGATAGGCCGTGGCACCCGGCGTCACCAGCATGGCCACGACAAGACAGGCACCGACGGTTTGTAACGCGGCCACGGCGGTGGCGGCAAGCAGTGAGAGCAGTAGGAAGTGGAGGAACGAGGTGTTCATCCCGAGGCTGCGGGCATGTGCTTCATCGAAGCAGTAGAGCAGCAGGTCGCGCCACTTCAGGATGAGCACGAGGATCGCGATCCCCGAGATGATGAGCACCTGCAGGATGTCTGGATCGGAGATGGCGAGGATGTTGCCAAAGATGATCGTGCGCAGATTCAGATTGCTCGGATAGAGCGAGAGCAGCAAAAGACCGAGCGCGAACCAACTGGTGAAGATCACGCCGATCACCGCATCTTCACGCAGCCGCGTATGCCGCTTTACCCAGCCCATGCTCAGCGCCGCGAGGATGCCCGCGACGAAAGCACCGACGGAGAAGGGAAGTCCCGCGAGCCAGGCCAGCGACACACCAGGCACCACCGCATGAGACAGCGCATCACCCATCAACGACCAGCCTTTGAGCGTGATGAAGCAGGACAGAAACGCGCAGACGCCGCCGATGAGGCCGCTGACGACGATGGCCTTCACCATGTAGTCGTAGTGGAAGGGAGTGAGGAGGTCAGTCATGGTTCTGTAGTGCCGGTTTTAGCCGGTGCTTTGAAGACCGCCTAAAGGCGGAACTACAAACGGAAAGGCTCATTCCCCCACCTCCTTCGCGCGTTCCTTCACCAGTTTTTCACGGCCTTCGCGGTCCTTGTATTCGAGATGACCGTCTTTGCCGAACACGAGCGGGCGCTCATCATCGGTGAGCAGTTTCACGGTGCGTCCGTCATGCTCCTGGATCGTGGACTGCTCGAAGTGGAACTGCCGCAGCACTCCGCCGAAGGCCAGAGTGAGATTCTGCTCGGTGAAGACTTCATCGGTCGGACCGGCGGCGAGCACGGTGCGGTTCACGAGCACGACGTGATCGCAGAACTCGGGCACGCTGCCGAGGTTGTGCGTGGAGACGAGGATGATGTGACCTTCGTCACGCAAAGAACGCAGCAGGGTGATGATGGTCTCCTCCGTCGTCACATCCACACCGGTGAACGGCTCGTCGAGGAGCATGATGCTGCCGCGCTGGGCCAGGGCACGCGCCAGGAAGACGCGCTTCTTCTGGCCGCCGGAGAGTTCACCGATCTGGCGTTCTTTGAAGTCGCTCATGCCCACACGGTCCAGGCTTTCCTCGACGATGCGTTTGTCAGCTGCGCTCGGGAGGCGCATGAAATTCATGTGACCGTAGCGCCCCATCATGACCACGTCCCAGACGCTGACGGGGAAGGTCCAGTCCACTTCCTCGCTCTGCGGCACATAGGCGATGCGCTTGCTGCGGCGCGCTTGCTCGACCGACCCGCCGCCGATGCGCACGCGGCCCTTCACCGGCCTGATGAAACCCATGATCGCTTTGAAGAGCGTGCTTTTGCCGCTGCCATTCACGCCGACCAGCGCGCAGATGACGCCCGGCCCCAGTTTGAATGAGGCATCCCGCAGCGCGACGAGTCCGTTGGCATAGGCCACGGTGACATCGGCGACCTCGATGGAAAGCGGGTGGGCGATGTCGTGCATGAGCAATCAGGGTTGGGTGAAGGCCTTCACCAGTGTGTCGGCATTGTATTCCAGCAGCTTCAGATACGTCGGCGCCGGGCCTGTCGTGTCAGTCAGTGAATCCACATAGAGCACGCCGCCGAATCGCGCGCCGGTTTCTTTGGCCACCTGACGCATGGCTTTGTCGCTGATGGTGCTTTCAGAAAAGACGACGGGGATCTTGTTCGCCCGCACGGTGTCCACGACCTTCTGCACCTGCTGCGGTGTGCCTTCCTGATCAGCATTCACCGGCCAGAGATACAGCTCCTTGAGGCCGTAGTTGCGGATGAGATAGGAGAAGGCTCCCTCGCAGGTGACCAGCCAGCGCTGCTCTGCCGGGATGGTTTCGAGCTTCTTGCGCACGGGATCGTCCACAGCGCGCAGCTTGGCGGTGTAAGCAGATGCATTGGCTGTGTAGGTGGCCTCATTCACAGGATCGAGTTTCACGAGCGCCTTGCGGATGTTTTCCACATAGATGATCGCATTCGCGGGCGACATCCAGGAGTGCGGGTTCGGTTTGCCCGTGTAAGGCCCCTCGCCGATGCCCATCGGCTCCACACCTTCACTGAGCACGACGGCAGGCACATGCTTCACCTGCTGGAGAAATTTCTCAAACCAACGCTCCAGACCCATGCCATTCCAGAGCACGAGATCAGCGTCCTGGGCCTTCACCAGATCGAGCGGTGTCGGCTCATAGTCATGGATCTCGGCACCGGGCTTGGTGATGGACTCGACGATGGCGGCATCTCCGGCAACATTTTGCGCGATGTCCTGGATGATGGTGAAGGTGGTGAGGATGCGCTTCTTACCACCCGCATCACGCCTGGCAGGCGGATCGCAGGAAATCAAAGGCAGGCAGATGAGAGCGAGAAGAAGGTGACGGTGTTTCATGGGTGGAATCAAAAGCGGAAGCTCATGCCGGTGAACACGCCGACATCCGGTGCCGCACGATTCATGCCGAGCCTCATGCCGACATCGAAGATCAGTGAATCAGTCACAGCGAAGGTGAGGCCTGTGTCGAAGAGCGTTTGATATTTTGTATCCTGTCCGGCGATGCCGACGACCTCCAGATACATGCCCAGCTTTTCAGTGAGCGAGATGCCGAGCGTGGCCGAGTGTAGCCATTCCAGATCGTAGCCGTTCGTATTGGTATCAGGCACGATGTCCATCTCCGCCATGAGGCCGAGAGACACCCGGTCTGAAAGTGAGACCGCGAGCGGCACGATCAGACCACCTGCCCAGGCTTCGTCGCTGACATGGGTGTGGGTGGGAATTGTGAGGTAAGGCATGACCGCCAGCGCTGTGGTGCCGCTGTCATTGCCCCAGAGGTTCTTTTTCAAACGTAGCGTGATGTCGCCAAACCCTGACGTGGTGCTCCGGTCCCCGCGCTCCGACTCGCCGGCGATGGCGTGGCTGTTGACGATCATCTGGAGGTCGCTGCTGTGAGTCAGGCCCATCTTGAAGTTGATCTGGCCGTAGATCCACTGGTCGGCAACCGTGCCCCGGTCGGCATCCCGAGCATAATCAAAGAAGCTCATCTCCACCTGGAACATCCCCGCTGGCACTGTGTAGGCGGACTCGGTCGTGTCAGGCCGGTCGGTGCTCATTTCACGCACCGGCTCAGCGCCGGGGAGGGCGCGGCAGGTGAGCAGAAGACAGATCGGTAAAAGATGGGTGCGCATGAGAAAGTTAGGCTGGACTAAAAACATCAGCCCGGACTGATCGGCAAGCAGAAGTTTAGCCTGGGCTAACTTTTCTTTCCCCGGCCATGAAGTTCTGCTTTGCCGCGGCCAGGTTCTGGCTACTCCTCAGCCCATGCCCGCCAAGCGCCAAGAAACCACCGCGCATGTCCATTCACCGGCCATCGAGGATTACCTGGAGCAGATTCACAATCTGATCGAAGGGAAGGGCTACGCCCGCGTCGTGGACATCGCGAAAAACCTGGGCATCTCGCAGGCCAGTGTCACCAACATGATCCAGCGGCTGGATGCCGAGGGATTCGTCGTCTATGAGCGCTATCGCGGTGTGGTAATGACCGACAGCGGGCGCAAGATCGGCCAGGAAATCGCCCGGCGGCATGAGGTGCTGACACGGCTGCTCGCCAGCTTTGGACTGGATGCGAAGACCGTCCATGAAGACGTGGAAGGCATGGAGCACCACATGAGCCGGCAGACGCTGGAGGTGCTGACCCTGCTCATGGAGGAACTTGAGGGGAATCCCGATCTGCTGAAGAAGCTGAAGCGTAAGCTGAGCAAAAACGCCGCTTGATGGAAGATAATTTTGCCGGGCTGATTGCACGGCGTGAGGGGCGTGCTAGGCTCGCCCCTCACTTAAAACCATCATGGCAAAGACACTCTTCGAAAAAGTCTGGGAATCACACGTCGTCGGCACACTCGCAAACGGGCAGGCACAGCTTTTAATCGACACCCATTTGGTGCACGAAGTGACCAGCCCGCAGGCCTTCGGCATGTTGCGTGATTTGAATCTGAAGGTCGCCTACCCACACCGCACGTTTGCCACCGTGGACCACATCGTGCCGACAGATAGTCAGGTGTCTCCTTTCTCCGATCCACTGGCTGAAGCGATGATCCAGGAGCTGAACAAAAATGCGCGCGACTTCGGCATCACCTATTTCAGCCTCTCCAGTGGTAAGCAGGGGATCGTCCATGTCGTCGGACCTGAGCAGGGCATCACCCAGCCCGGCACCACGATCGCTTGTGGTGACTCCCACACGGCCACACACGGTGCTTTCGGCGCGATCGCTTTTGGCATCGGCACCACTCAGGTGCGTGACATCCTGGCCACGCAGACCATGGCTTTGAGCAAAATGAAAGTCCGCCGCATCAATGTGGACGGCCAGCTCCGCCCAGGCGTGTATTCGAAAGATGTGGCTCTGCACATCATCCGTCTTTTGGGTGCCAATGGCGGCATTGGTTACGCCTACGAATATGGTGGCAGCACCTTTGACGGCTTCACCATGGAAGAGCGCATGACCGTCTGCAATATGAGCATCGAAGGCGGTGCGCGCTGCGGCTATGTGAACCCAGATGAGAAGACTTTCGAGTATCTCAAAGGCCGCCCCTACTCACCGAAGGGTGCTGAATGGGAAGCCACGGTGGCCAAGTGGCGCGCTGTCGCCTCGGACTCTGATGTCGTTTATGACGACGTGGTGAACATCCGCGCTGAAGACGTGCCGCCGACCGTCACCTGGGGCACCAGTCCAGACCAAGCCATCTCCGTCACCGAAAATGTGCCGACGCCTGAGAGCGCCACCACCGAGCCAGGCCGCGTCTCCATTCAAGAAGCGCTCGATTACATGAAGCTGCCTGCCGGTCAGCCGATCAAAGGCACCAAGATCGACGTCGCCTTCATCGGCTCCTGCACGAATGGCCGCCTGAGTGACTTCCGCGAAGTGGCCAAGTTCATCAAAGGCAAGAAGGTCGCCGCTGGTGTGAAGGCCATCGCCGTACCAGGATCACAAATCGTGGACGGACTCGCGCGACAGGAAGGCCTGCATGAAATCTTCGAGGCCGCCGGCTTTGAATGGCGTGCCGCAGGCTGCTCCATGTGCCTCGCGATGAATCCCGACAAGCTCATCGGTGACCAGCTCTGCGCTTCGTCTAGCAACCGCAACTTCAAAGGTCGCCAAGGCAGCTCCACCGGCCGCACCATTCTCATGTCCCCCGTCATGGTCGCCGCCGCTGCCCTGACCGGCAGCATCGCTGATGCCCGCGAGGTGTTCTCCATCGCGGGTTGATCAATCTTCATGAAAAAGGTCCTTCTACTCCTCATTGTCGTGTTCGGCGCACTCGCGCTGACCAATCCGAACGAAGCTGATTATCGCGAGCACATTCGCCAGAAAGAAGGCCTCGCCGGAACGGTCGGCATGGCCGTGGCGGATATGATCTCTGGAGGCAAGAAAGGCGGCATCCAGCGTGAGAATTTCATCATCGCCAGCCGTTTTTACATGGGGGGTGATGGTGTGCTACCGCGTGAGAATCTGGCCTGGGGCATTGGCAAGCAGTTCATCGAGACGAAGAACTGAGTCTCATGCTAATCCTCGCTACAGCCGCAGCTTCTGAAGAGATCAGCAGGTCGGTGCATCTCACGGCCTTCGGCAGTTTTGCGCTCGCTGGTTTTCTCGTCGTGATCACGGCTGGTCTGTGGCTGTTTGCGCCGACAAAAAGCAGGCTCGGAGCAGGCGTGGCATTGGTGGGTGCGCTGTTGGGTGCGGTGGCCGTTTTTTATGCGGGGTACATGCACCACATCGACTTCGTGCCAGTTGCTTCAGATGGCACGTCTGCGAGTGCGCCACTTTGGATGGCTCTGCTGGTGCCGTGTGTGCCGTTCATCGCCCATACGATCCTGCTAGTCGCTCACCGCCGACGGGCCAGCAGCTCGCAAACATAGCCGCATGGTTTTTGCTAGCTGTGCTTGACTGCATGCGTTCTCTTGGCCCGCATGAAATTCACCACACTGCTTCGTCGTAGCGCTTTGCTGCTCACCCTGACCGCGTCTCTCCAGGCTGCGGCGGCTCCTAAAAAACTGCTCGTCGTCACTGTCACGACTGGCTTCCGTCACTCATCCATCGAGACCGCTGAAAAAGTGTTGGCAGAACTCGGTGCGTCATCAGGCGCGTGGACCGTGGACTTTGTGCATCAGCCTGAAGGCCAGCCAAAGAATCCGGGCAAGCAGCCGGAGAAAAAGCCGAAGGACACGGATGAATCCTTCAAAACTCAGATGGAGACTTACAGCATGGCTCTCGCTGATTACAACGCGGCTAACAAAATTTGGAATGATAACGTCAAAGCCTACATGGCCGACAAGATGGCGCTCGACAAGATCAAGGACTACGACGGCTTCATCTTTGCCAACACCACAGGCGATCTCCTCTTCCCTGACCGCGATGGCTTTGTGGAGTTGATCAAGAGTGGCAAAGCCTTCGTGGCCATGCATTCCGGCTCGGACACTTATCATCCCTTCCGAGGCTATTCGGAAATGCTGGGCGGTGAATTTGAAACGCACAAGGCGCAAGTGGAAGTGCAACCCATCCTGCATGATCCGGCTCACCCGGCCACGAAGCCCGTGCCAGCAGGTTTTAAGGTCTATGACGAGATCTACATCATCAAGAGCTTCGAGAGAGCCAAGGTCCACGCGCTAATGGGACTCGATGCGCATCCGAACCTCGCCCAGTTGACCGACAAAGAGAAAAAGAAGGAGTTGGAACTGAAGCGCTACTTCCCTATTTCGTGGTGCAAAGAGTTCGGGAAAGGCCGTGTGTTCTACTCTTCACTGGGCCACCGTGAAGACGTGTGGGACCCGACGTGGAAAGAAGGCAGCAAGGATCGCAAGAACTCACCCGAGATCGCCAAGATCTACCAGGAACACATCCTCGGCGGCATCAAGTGGGCGCTGAAACTAGTCGAGGGCGATGCTGGTCTGGGGAACATCCAGTAACGAATTACCTCTTCAGCTTCCGCTTCAGGCGCATCCAAGTTGGGACATCGAGATCTTCACCGCCACCAGCGAGTGCAGGCTCGGTGTCCTTGAAGCGGCCACGGTCTTGATCACTGCCAAAACGGAAGGCTATCTGCTCATCCTGTGCGGATGGCTTCTTGACGGGGGACACGACGTTGATCGGCGTTGCAGGCGCGTAGGCTGATTCATCGAGAGGCGTCGCAGTGCGCGAAACGACAGACGCGAGAGAGGTGTTCGTGCGTGGGATCACCGGGATGAAGTCTTCAATTCGAGGGCGAGCGGCTGGTTTAGCCGGCTCTGGTTCTGGCTCGGGGACATAGGCTTCAGGCTCCTCTTGGAACTCTTCTTCCATTTGAATCTCGATCTCTTCTTCGATCACTGGCAGCTCAGCTTCAGGCTCATCCAGAATCACTTCGTCGATGACAGCTTCACTCTCAAAGATCTCAACTTGCTCTTCTTCGACAGCAGGCTCTTCAACAGGCGCGGCAGTGGTGATTTCATCTGTGTTGAAGAGCAAATCTAGTGCTTGCTCAACAGGTGCAGGCGTGGGCTTGGCTGGAGCGGCTGGCTTAGCAGCGACGGCATTGAGCACCGATGGCATAGCGCGCTCTTTCAGCGGCAGCATGGCTGAAGGCGGTGCGGCAGCAGCGACGGTATTGAGTTGATTCAGACCGAGTGAACTGATGAGCGTGACGGAGACGGACTCGCCCAGTTTGATGTCCACCGCGACGCCGAAGAGGATGTGCGTTTGATCCGGCACGTTCTTGCCGAGCTGCTTCATGATGGCATCCACTTCTAGAAGTGTGAGTGACTCACCACCGGCGATGTGGACGAGAAGGGTCTTCGTCTGATGGAGCAGGCGGCCTTGGTCGATGAGCGGGGATTTAAGAGCGCGTTTGAGCGCCTCGCTGCCACGGTTCTGACCGCGTGCTTCACCAAAACCGAAGAGGCAGCGACCATTCGAGGTGCTGAGTGCAGAGGTGAGATCATCGAGTCCGAGCTTCACGAGGCCGGGCATGGTGACGATGGTGGAGACGGCGCGCAGGCTCTGGGCAATGAGTTGATCCGCCTGAATAAATGCCTTCTGAATGCCATCCTTCGGCAGGATCAGCTCGCCCATGCGATTGTTTTCAAAGAGGATCAGCGCGTCGGTGCGCTTCTGGAGTTGTTCCAGGGATTCTTCCGCCTGCTTGAGACGGCGCTGTCCTTCGAAGCTGAAGGGCATGGTGGCCGTGAGGAAAACAAGAGCTCCTGTGCCTTTGGCGATTTCTGCAATGACTGGCGCTGCGCCTGAGCCTGTGCCGCCACCGAGACCTGTGCAGATGAAAATGATGTCGTGACCATCAATGGCCTGACGGATTTGCTCGCGGGAGTAGAGAGCGGCTTCGCGGCCCAGCTCAGGATCACCACCGGCTCCGACGCCGCGCATGAGTTCGATGCCGAGTTGAATCTTCACCGGTGCCATGGAGTGGCTGAGCACACGGATGTCTGTGTGCATGGCGACGAGCGTGGCCTCAACACTGCGATCCAGCGTGATGCGGTCCAGGACATTTCCGCCAGCGCCGCCGACACCGACGATGCAGGTTTTAAGCGTCGATGGAGTGGCCTGCTCATTCAGGGAGTTGCGATCGTATTCAACCATAAGGGTGCGGGGTATTGAGGTTGCGCTAACAAACTAGATTTCAGGCAGAGACGGACAGAAGGTCGGCCATTTTCCGCCCAAGACGCTTGAGCGGTGACATGAAGGGCTTTTCCTGATCGAGGATCTGGGCATAACGAATCAGTCCGATAGGCGCTGAGAACTGAGGGTTCTCGAAAGTAGCGGTGACGCCACTGACGGGAGCCGAGCCTGAGCGCGTTACTTTCCTTTCAAACACGTCTTGGGCTACCACGTCAATACCTTTCAGCAAACTCGTGCCGCCAGTCAGATAAACACCTGCGGCAAGCCTGCCGATGTGGCCCTGGCAGCGCTCCTTCACTTGCTCTAAAATTTCACGAGTGCGGAGGTAGATCACTTCATTGAGGAAGGCGCGTTCGACCTCGCCAATCACGAAGCCATTGTCATCTTCAATGCGCAGGATTTCATCCGGCGGGATGTCATCAAAGATGCAACTGCCTTCCGTGACTTTCACCTCTTCAGCACGCTGATGAGGAATCTGAAGCGCCATGGCGATGTCTTGGCTGATGTGATCACCACCGAGCGGCACGCAACCTGAGGCGGAGATCATGCCATCTTCATAAAGCACGTAGTCTGCGGTGCCGCCGCCGATGTCGATCATCAAGCTGCCTTGTGCTTTGGCGTCGCGATTGAGTACGACCTGCGCGGCGGCGATGCCGGTGAAGACGACGTCTTCGACTTCCAATGGAACTTCGCGCACGCACTTCACCGCATTTTGCACTCGGCCACGCACGCCGTGAATGATGTGATAGTCGGCCTCCAGCAGACGGCCCTCACGACCGATGGGCTGACGCACACCTTCTTGGCCATCCACGATGTATTGCCGCGTGACACTGTGCAGGAAAACATTGTCCTGTGAGATGGGCACATTGCGCGCGATCTCTTTGGCCTCTTCGACATCATCTTCGGTGATCTCACTCTGCCCATCTGGCAGGCGCCATGTGCCGCGACTGTTTAGGCTTTCGATATGGCAGCCGCTGACGCCGAGAAAGACAGTGCGGATCATCACATCACTTGGCTCTTCAGCTCGCACGAGCGCGTCGTTGAGGCAGGTTTGCACTTTGGCGAAGTCGATGATTTCGCCCTTCCTCACGCCGCGTGATGGCGCAGTGCCGACACCGAGAATCTTGATCGTGCCGTCGCGTTTGGCCTCGCCGACGACGACGCAGATCTTGCTCGTGCCGATTTCTAATCCTGCGTAGATGGTGCTCTTCGCCATGATGCTTATCGAACGGTGGTTTTGCCTTGGGGAGATGTGTTTAGTGAGGCGGTGACGGGGTCGTCCAGAAGACCTTTCAAGTCGGGTGCAGTGCGAAACGTGACGGGCACATTTTGCTTCACCAGTAAGTTCAGCGTGGCGATGCGCCACTGACGATGCCGCGCCTCAAGCCGGATGCGGTCCAGGCGTGTGAGCTGCTCCTGCAAATCATCCACGCCAAAAGTGATCAGGGATTGATCAGAGAAATTGGCGGTCATCGCATAGGGCTTCTGGATGTCGATGCCGTGTAGTTCTTCAGAGCCTTGTTCAAAGCGGTCCTGCAATTGCCGCAGCAAGCTCAGCGCAGCCTTCACTTGCATGTCAGAAACCGCCACACCGGGCAGGTTTTGCGCCAGCGTCTCATAGCGAATGACAGGCAACGCCTGATAGGCTGGAGTCAGCACCTCACAGGGGAAAGTCACGCCTTCGCGGTCAATGAAAAACCCCACATCAGGTCGGCCAGGGATCATGCCTAACTTTGAGCATTCTAGCCAAGCCACTGGCTGGCGTTGTTTCACTTCCAGCGTCAGTCGCCCCTCATAATCACGAGTGACTTTGACGGCACTCACTTGCGGTAATTGCAGCAAGCGGCCCTGAATCTCGCGCATATTCACAGTGAGTAGATTCGTGCCTGTGGTCAGTGCGCTGGTGCGAACGATTTTTTGAGCCGTCAGTGATCCTTCTGTGCGCACGATGACTTGCTTCAGGCTGAACTGCGGGTTGTTCAGGAAGGACTCGCGCACAGTGATCTTCAGCAGCACCGCCAAGCAAATCAGAATGATGATGGCTGTGGCCCATTTGAAGCCCTTGCGCTTCATCTGCACCTTTTCCATCTCACGGATCTTTGGCGATTCCACCTTCAGATCCACCTCCAGCGTCACTCCGCCAACCTTCTTCGGCTTCCTCGCAGGAGCCTTAGTAGCTTTGGGTTTGGGAGCAGGGCCTGGAGCGCGCGCGGGCATTGTTGAATAAGATGTCCATTAACCGCCAGGAGATCTGGCAGATAATTAATACCTCTTAAATAACTGATTCCGCGTCTGAGCGCCATGACTTTTCTGGAAAAATGAGTCGGTGTGGCAAAATGGCGATCCATAAGGCTGCGGGGCCAAAGATGGACTCGATCATTTTTTCGTGGCGTCGGGTGCGGCCTTGGGATCTGGGGTCCAGAGTTTCCAGACGGCCCAACCGCTATCTTGAGTGTCCAGATAAGCATTCGAGGCGCGCTCATGGATGGCGACGTAGTCCGTCTGCACATTTTGTAAACTTTGAAAGTTCTGTACCCGCGCAAACATCTGGTCGTGTGTCAGCTTGGTGGCTTTAAATTCCTCTTCGAGCCTTCCTTTGATCTTGGCATTGCAGCGCGAGTTCCGCTTTCCAGGAGGTTTCGAGATGTCGTGCTTTGGCGGCACGCTGTTGAATACCGGCAATGGCCGCAGCATCCGGCGGCTTCACATCGCGTAAGAATTGCAGTTCCTGATCCAGAGCAAAGGCTTCAGCACGCGCCTTGAGATAGCTTTGCTCAGTAACGGTCAGGCCACGACTCGATTCGAGTTTGGTACTGCCATCAGCTGTGAAGCCACGCTCCAATTGACTCAGCGCAGAGGCAGAATCAGCCAGCATGAAGTCTAGATCCACGAGGCGCTGCCGAGCTTCATCGAGCCGAGTTTTGGCCTTTACCAGTTCTGTCGCGGAGGCAGTGCGCCCTGCGGCTAGGTCGACCACATCGTTAGCCTTGCGGAAGGCCTCCAAATTCTCCGTTCGTTCCTGCAGTTCTTTGCTCTTCTTCACCACCGCTTCCGTGAAGATAATCAATGCACGATCCACACTCTGCTCACGAATCTTCTGCCGGAAGGCAATGAACTCATCAAGCATTGCATCCAGGAAGATCTTCGTGAATTTCGGTTCGGACCCGACGGCAAAGACATTGAAGATGGCCGATCCTTTGGTCTGACTGACTCTTATGTCCACATTGGCATCTTTGAGATCAGCGTGCAGCGCACGAGCTCGAGCCAGAGCACGCTTCTTCATCTCTGCGCTTTCAAGGGTCTCGATGATCGTGCCGTAGAAGTCGGTCATTTGTTCCTGCCAGTTCACATTGCCTTCACTGGAGACGATGCGCCCACCTGCCACGAGCTTTGCCAGACTTGTGTAATTCCGCTGGGGTGGTTTGAACTCCAGCTTCGTGCTCGCCACCGCCAGCAGGAGAAGGCTGAAGATCATGAGCACAACCAGCGCTCCACCGCCGATGCGGCCCCGCCAGTGGTTCTCACGCAGCAGCTCGCGCACTCGGTGCTGGAGATTTTCACGATTACCAAACATCGCCACACCGGCGGCGGGCGTGGTAGCGCGCTGTTCCTGCCAGCCAGCGGCGATTTCTACCAGGGAACGCGCGTAGCTGTGAGCATCACCACTGTGATTCACCGCATGGTCATCCGCAGCCTGCTCGGCCTCAGCGTGCAGAGATCTCGCTGAGACCGCCGCCATTGGCTGCCACCACCACAGGCAGGTGGTCAGGCGCGTGAGTACTTGCCAGCCCAAATCACGCCGCCGCAGATGCGCGAGTTCATGACGAAACACCGCCCGCAGACGCTCATCTGGCCACTGCTCAGCTTCTACCGGCAGCCAGATCCGCGCGTGCCATATTCCCGTCAGCAGTGGCGATCCCAAGCACGGAACAAATACACAAGGCACATGCTCAGAGATGCCCATTTCATGACTCACCGACTGCACACTGGACTGGAGCCGCTCACTGACTGGCAGTGCCTGTAGTTTCAATCGGCGCAAACTCAGCCATCCACGCATGGATCGAGTGATGAAGAGCAGCGCCGCCATACCCAGCCAGACCGATCTGCCATGCTCATCCGCCACATCCAGGGCAAGCTCCCACAAAGTCGGTGGCGTGAACACAAAAACAGGCGGCTGCTCCATCACCTGTGGCTGGACTTTCTCAGGCGGTGTCAGCTCCAAACGCAGAGTCATCGGCTGGGTGCTGCGCGGCATCATTTGCCAAGCAGCCAGGAGCATGAGTCCCAGCATCACCATGCGCCACACACCGCTTCGACTGGCGGCTGAGCGGCGGCTCAAGAGCCTGCTGACAAGGAAGCCGAGCATGACTGCGGCAGTGCTCAGCAGTGCCGCAGAGAGCAGCCGCCCCAGCTCTGGGCGCAGAGTGATTTCTAGCATGAGTGCATCGAATGCGTTTTTCATTAGCGGCGGGCCTCCTCAATGAGTTGGATGAGTTTTTGAGCTTCTTGGTCGGAGAGTTTCACATTCTTCTGTCCCAACAGCGCTAGCGCTGCCTCACCTGGCGAGTCTGCAAAGAAGCGCTGTACTAGATTTTTCAGCACCTTGAGCCGCGCCGTTTTCACCGGCAATGGCAGGCGGAACCAGTCGCGTCCCTCCTCCTGCTCTTTCACCAGCACGCCGCGCTCCACCAGCAGCCGGAGAATGGAGCGCACCGCCGAATAGGTCGGAGCATCCGGCAGCGCCTCCTCGATCTGCCGCGCTGAAACGCGCCCCTGTTTCATCACAATGTCCACCACCTGGCGTTCCCGCCTGCTCAGTTGATGCGCTTGTTTTTCGTCCCACATGCCTGCTGAAATATCAGCAGGCAGGCGGCGCGTCAAGACCGCATGTTGAAATTTCAACATGCGGCCAAAAAACCATGCAGTTGTTCAATCTTGGCGGGCCGGGACCTCACCAAACATCACGCTATGGCTGCATTGCGGCTAGCGCATCATCTCCAGACGCTTCCGCAGCAGATCCTTCTGGCTCGCGCCGCCCAGCTTGGTCTGGGTGTCGTCGATCCACTTTTGCTCAAGCGCATTCTTGGTTGGGCGATCAACGTCGTAGAAGACGCCGAATTTTCCGGGTGATGGCAGATCGGCGAGCTTGAAGGCGGCGACGTCGTCTTTCACGTCGTGCTGAGTTTCATCGATGATCTCAAAGGCTCCGCCTTTCTTTGGCCAGCTATCGTCGAAGCTGCCTTCGTAGAACATGATGCACTCGCTCAGGCACTCGACGACGCTGAATCCGTCATGTTTGATGGCGCGCTCAAAGGTATCGACCATGTGCTTCACCTGAGCCGCATGAGTGCGGGCGATGAAGGTGGCACCGCTGGCCAGGAGCTGCTTCATCGGATTGATCGGGCGGTCGATGCTGCCGATGGGGTCAGTCTTGGACTTGAACCCCTGCGGACTTGTCGGGCTGGTCTGCTTCTTGGTCAGGCCATAGACAAAATTGTCCATGATCACATAGGTGAGCTTGATGTTCTTGCGCGCAGCATGGTTGAGGTGATTGCCACCGATTGAGAAACCATCGCCATCACCGCCGAAGACGAACACATGCACATCCGGGCGGCTCAATGAGATGCCGGTGGCCAGCGGGATCGCACGACCATGGATGAAATGAATCCCGTGCGTGTTCATGAAATACGGAAAGCGCGAGGAGCAGCCGATGCCGGCGACGCAGACGATTTTCTCGTGGGGATACTGCAGCTTTTCGAGCACCTTATAAAAAGCGGCAAGCACAGCAAAGTCACCACAGCCGGGGCACCACGTCGGATGGTCGGCAGTGAGGGCTTTCTTGGTGAG
This sequence comes from Prosthecobacter sp., assembly GCA_040081325.1. GTDB lineage: Bacteria > Verrucomicrobiota > Verrucomicrobiia > Verrucomicrobiales > Verrucomicrobiaceae > Prosthecobacter. Next base: position 2,442 of record JBEBGU010000006.1, on the reverse strand, counting down.
TTTTTCCTCGGCACCCATTGGAGCAGGAGTCACGAGTTGAGTTGGAGAGGCTGTGGCAGAGGCTTCCAGTGTAGTGGTGGACATGAGATGAGTTTGGGTAAAAGTTGGATGAAGTGCGGAGTCTGATCACTTGCTGGTCATGATTTTCTCTGCGCCGGTGACGATCTCGTGGATGCGGAAGGTGAGGCCGTCGGTCTTGCAGATGGACTGGATCTTCGGCTCGGCATAGGCACCGCGCAGAATCGTGGCGAGCTGGCCGTAGCCATACATGCCGCTGTCATTAAGCTCGACGACGGACACATGTTTAAACTTGGCCCACAGGTGGTCGAGATTCGCTGGCATCGGGTGCAAGTGGCGCAGGTGCGCGGCCCCGACTTTGTGGCCTTCGGCGCGCATGCGGTTCACGCTTTCTTTGATCGGGCCAAAGGTGCTGCCCCAGCCGATGAGCAGCATGTCGCCTTCTTGATCACCGTAGATCTCGGGCAGCGGCAGCTTGTTGCTGAGAGCCACGAGCTTGTTGCGGCGCTTGTCCGTCATCTTTTGGTGCATCTTTGGGTTCCCGCTCGGGTGGCCCCATTCGTCATGCTCCAGTCCGGTGACGTGCGGATATTTGCCGGCCATCTTCGTGCCGGGAGGCGCGTGACGGGTGACGGCATCAAGCGGGTAGGGTTTGAAATTTGCACCACGATCCGAGAGATCGAGCGTGGGCTCTACCCAATGCTTGTCGAGGTCGGGTTCCGTGAAGGCTTCGATGCGGCTGCTCAGCGCTTGGTCACTCAGGATGATGACCGGACAGGAGTATTCACGCGCCAGTTTGCCTGCTTCCAGAGCGATGTAGAAACAGTCTTCTACATCCTTTGGCGCGAGCACGATGCGAGGGCAGTCGCCATGGCTGCCGTAGATGGCCTGCATGAGATCACTCTGCTCCACGCTTGTGGGTAGGCCGGTCGAGGGGCCGCCGCGCTGCACATTGATCACGATCAGGGGGATCTCCGCCATGCTCGCGTAGCTGAGTGCTTCCATCTTTAGGCTCAGGCCTGGGCCTGCGCTGCCAGTCACGGCGAGATGACCAGCAAAGGCCGCGCCAATGGTCATCGACACCGCCGCGAGTTCATCTTCAGCCTGCACATAAAGACCACCGTATCTTGGCAGCTCACTGCGCAGCGTTTCCATGATGCTCGACCAAGGCGTGATCGGGTAGGCAGAGCCATAGCGCACACCCGCAGCGATCAGGCCCATCGTCATGATCGTGTTGCCATCCGTGCTGATGCGGTTGGCATCCTTGTGCTCGCCTTCGGCAAAATTGAAGGTCGTGATGTCACCAATCGGATAAGCAAAACCTGCGTCATAGGCCAGCAAGGCATTGCGCAGCACGCTCTCGTCTTTCTTGCCGAACTGACGACTGAGAATGCCGACGACCTTGTCTTTATCGAGCTGGAAAACCGCGCAGAGCAGACCGAGAACGAAGATGTTCTTTCCACGATCCCGCGCGCTGCCGCCGACGGCCTCCACCGTAGCTGCGGTGAATGGAATGCCGATGTGGTGAATACCGCGCTCGTGCTTCACTTCGGTCACCTCACCGCTGTCATAGAAACAGATGCCACCGTCACGCAGCGCGCTGATGTGGCTATCGTAGCTGTGCTGATAAAAGGCCACCAGCACATCGCTGTCATCGCCCGCATGGAGCACCTCGCCCGAGCCGAGATGAAGCTGGAAGATGGAAGGACCGCCGCTGATCGTGGACGGGATGGTCATGTAAGTGACCACATCCTGCTGCGTGCGGCCCGCGAGTCGGGCGAGGATGCCACCGATGGATTGAATGCCATCTTGTGAGTTGCCGGCCAGACGGATGACCGCGTTACGAAGAGTCGTCGATGAAGACGCCGAGGGAGCTGTGGCTGTGGACATATCTTGGGTTGGGGATCAAGCAAACGTCGGTGGTTGGCCGATTTTACGAGTGGAATATGAATGCTGTGACAATCCGCCCTATCACGTCAAGCCATCAACCATGATTTCTGATCGCATCAGCCCATGAAGGCTTTTCATCCAGCCGGCGTTTAGAGATTCAGCCTCCATGAAACTCATCCTCTCCTTCAGCCTTCTTCTTTCCAGCATCGCCTCTGCCGCCGACTGGCCCATGTGGCGCGGTCCGAATGGCGACGGCACAACCTCCGAGTCCGGCTTGCCAGAAAAATGGAGCACCACAGAAAACGTCGTCTGGAAGACCTCGCTGCCAGATCGCGGCAACTCCACCCCCATCGTCTGGGGTGAAAAAATCTTCGTCACGCAGGCCATCGAGAAAGCTGGCCGCCGCCTGCTGCTTTGCTTTGACCGCAAGACCGGCAAGCAGCTCTGGGAAGCAGGCACCACTTATAAAGAACCCGAGCTGACTCACGCCACGAACCCCTACTGCGGCGCATCACCAGCTACCGATGGCAAGCT
>JBEBGU010000190.1:0-7000 GCA_040081325.1 Prosthecobacter sp. | reverse complement strand
GTGTGTGCTGCCGTAGGTGCCCACGCGATCTAGGCGGTGCAGTGCTTCAGTGCGCTCTGGTTGGAAGCGTAGGCGGGCACGAATTTCGTCTGGGACGAAACTCAGATCCATGCCAGCGGAACGCATCAGGATTTTGGTTCCTGGGCGGCTGTTAGCCAGAATCAGATCCCACTCTTCACGCAGAGCCACGGGGTCATTCCACGCGAGCCAGTCCTGGTGATCAAGTAACACATAGTGCGAGTAGCAGCCGGGATTCTCATGCAAAAAGTTGGCGAGTGTTCCTGTGTATGGTTTGAGGCGATCTAGAAGCTGAATCAGTGTCTCTTGATTTTCACGGCGCAGGTAATTCGGGCAGCAATGAAGGGTGTATGAACCTGTGATATAGACACGCCAGAAATAGTTGTCTTCAATAGGCAGCTCCGTCATCACATGCTTCAGTTTATCCTTCACATAGCCCGTGAGTCCGCCAGGATAAGAGTCCTCAATGAGCTTAATTTGTGGGCGTGGCACGCCGAGCAAAGTCATCAATGCGGGCTGACGAATGAGCCAATGGCTAAACTTGCCCCAAATCTCACTTTCGATTAGTTCATAGGCCTGAGTTTGTTCTTCGAGAGAAGCCGCATCTAGCAGACAAACGGCAAAGTTTTTGATGTTCGGACGTAGGCGAAACAAGGCGTTCCCCATGACCCATGCCGCAAGACCTGAGGTGCCGTGGTAGTAGAATGACTTCTTCAAACTCTTGGGGTTGAAGAAGCCAATACGCCGATCCCAAAAGCCCTGGGCTGATTCACTGAGTTGCGTCCGCACGCTGCTGTAGATAGCGCTGTAGTCGGTGTGAGAGCCGATACCGAACATTTCAAAAAGATCATCAAACGCATCCCGTGCGATGAGAGCCATCTTCAATTCCAATAATGCGTTCTGGCGGTGATTGACGTCGATGGCATGTATCTGCACTGGATCATCAAGCAGGTAGTCTAGCGCGTTACAGCCAGCGCTGGTGATCATGACGACACTGCTCTCATGATCTAGCTGCATCAAATCGCGATCGATACGTGGGTCTTCCCACGCGCAGTTGTAGATTAGATTGGAGCCGTGAACATGACGAAAAAGCATGTCGTGTGCGGCTTTCAGCTTTGGTATAGCTTTAGATGGTTGAGCGACTTGGGACATGGCTGCGTCTGTGGACATAGTTTGAGAGTGTTTTGGGGAGTAAAACCCAAGCTCTCGGTAGGCGCGGCTGACCTCAACGCACATTACTGTCACAATGACGCTCAAAGGCGCTGAAATGCCCTATTCACAATGTTTGGATAGGCATCGCTAGTGCGAGTGACTTTTTCGACACGGTTCAAAATGCCCTGTTTGTGCAACAGGTCTGTCACTCACTAGGCTATTTCAAGGGCGCATGAAATCGTCACCGCATTCATATTGAGTATGGCATGAGTCGGTGGCGTGGACGTAAGAATCTCGTTACTCATCCAATCGTGTTTCTTTTTCGTTCTCTTATCCTTCGCCCCATGGGCAGCAATCGCCTGCGCACGGTTCTTTCCATCGTTGGCGTCGCCTTGGGTGTCTCTGTGATGCTGGCGATCCAGCTCGCCAATCAAGGCTCGCTGCGTGGCTTCAGCGCAGCTTTGGACGCAGTATCGGGCAAGGCGGCGCTGGAGATTACCTGCCCGCCTTTGGGTGTGGATGAAACTCTCGTGCCACAGCTTTCGTGGCTGCGTGAGATCGGCATCGCCACGCCAGTCATTGAAGCAGATGTGACGGCGGAGACAGGGCTGGGGAGTGAAACGCTGCGCTTGATCGGCATCGACGCGCTGCGTGATCCGGCGTTGCGCGATTACGCCGTTTCAGGAGCTTCTGCCACTGGCATGGAACTCATGACCTTTCTGGCTCAGCCGGACAGTGTCATCCTGACTAGCAGCTTTGCCCAAAGGCATCACTTGAAAGCGGGTGATACACTTGCGCTGCTTGTCGGAGATCGCCGCCGAGAAGTGAAGGTGGTGCAGATTCTTGGGGGTGATTCGAACTCCGCACTGGCTGCGCAATCGCTTGGCGTCATGGACATCGCCAGTGCGCAGGTGGCGCTGGATCGCCTTGGCCGTGTGGATCGGATCGAGGTGCGATTGCATGAAGACCTGCCGGTGGAAAAGGCGGAACAAATCTTGGCCACGCGTCTGCCTGCTGGACTCACGGTGCAGCGTCCACAGCGACGCAGTGCAGCTGTGGAGAAGATGCTTGCTGCGTTTCATTTTAATCTGACCATGCTCTCTGGCATCGCTCTCGTAGTGGGTTTGTTTTTGATCTACAACACCATCTCCGTGGCCGTGATGACACGTCGCAGCGAGATCGGGATGCTGCGGACTCTCGGTGTCACTCGTGGTCAGGTGCTGCGGCTTTTTCTTGGAGAAGCACTATTGCTTGGTGTTATCGGCGCGCTACTCGGAGTTCCTTTGGCTAAGCTGCTCGCTGAAGGTGCAATCATGCTGACTTCCACGACGGTGGACACGCTCTATGTGGCGACGGCTGCAAAAGTCCCGCCACTCACGATCTGGCATTGGCTCGCAGGACTCGGCATCGCGGTGCCACTGTCTTTGCTTGCCTCAGCATTGCCTGCTCGTGAAGCGGCGCTGCTGTCACCCGTCGAAGCAGTGAGAAGCGATGCGGGAGCTTCTGCAGCGGTGAACTCGAAGGGCGGCGTGCGGCGTGCTGCCGTGCCAGCCGGAGTTTGTCTGGTGGCAGGTTTCATCGCAGCTCGTCAGGAACCCGTGTTTGGACTGCCGCTCTGGGGGCACTTTGCCTCACTCTGTGCGATCATGGCGGCAGCTTTTGCTGTGCCGGTAGCGCTGGGATTCATGGCGAGGATCATGCGCCCGCTTCTAGCGCGCGTGTTTGGAATTGAGGGCCGCCTCGCCGCTTCGCAGATCCAGGCATCGACCGCGCGTCTTTCCATCTCGGTCGCGGCATTGACGGTGGCTTTAGCGCTTACGGTCGCGATTGCTGTGATGGTCGGAAGCTTCCGGCAAACGGTTCTCTATTGGGTAGATCAGACCATGGGAGCGGACTTGTACATTCGCCCAGGCACGCCACCACGCAGTCAGAGTCCGCCGACGTTCTCTGAGGCCACCCTGAAGATCCTGCGTGAGCAGCCAGACGTCTTAGCCTTTGACGGCTATCGCGCGATGGATCTGCCATTTCGGGATCGCATCATCAAGCTCGGCACGGGGGACTTTGACGTGCAGATGCAGCATGGACGCATCGCTTTAAAAACACCTGGCGATGCCAAAGCCATCCTGCAACTCGCCAAGGAGCGCGGGGAAATCTTTGTGTCAGAGAGTTTCGCACTGCGTTTCCGTGTTCGTGAAGGAGATGCGATCACTCTCAATACGCCCAAAGGAAATCATGAGTTCCGCATCGCCGCGCAGTTCTACGATTACTCTAATGACAGCGGTACGATCACGATGGATCAGCGTGAGTTTCAAAAATGGTTCGGCGACAGCCTGCCCACGCATGTCGCTTTGTATTTAAAGCCAGGCGTTGATCCCGAAAACGTGCGCACTGAGTTGCTGCGTCAGCTTGATGGCCGAGGTCTCGTGGCCATCTTCACCAACGCCGGACTTCGAGCGGAGGTCTTGCGCATCTTTGACGCCACTTTTGCCATCACTTGGGCACTGGAAATCATCGCGGTGCTGGTAGCCATGGCGGGTGTCGCGGCCACGATGCTGACCCTCGTGCTGGAGCGTCGTGCTGAGATCCGCCTGCTGCGTATTGCAGGTGCGGATGCAGGCCAGGTTCGGCGCACCATTATGCTGGAGTCAGGCATCCTCGGGCTTGTCAGTCAGGTGCTTGGACTCATCGTCGGTATCTTGCTCTCGCTCGTATTGATTCATGTGATCAATCCTCAAAGCTTTGGCTGGAGCATTCGCTTTCATACGCCGTGGTGGTTCTTGATTGGCTCCACCGTGCTGACGGTGGCTGGCACGATGCTTGCCGGATTTTATCCAGCTTGGCGAGTCACGCGCGGCGCTGGACTGGCCTTGCTGCTTCTGCTGGCTTGTCCAGCCAGTGGTCAGGACTGGAAACCCGCGCTGCCGGGTTACGAGTACACGTTTCCGCGAGATCACGGCCAGCATCCCGAGCAGAAGATCGAGTGGTGGTACTACACGGGAAATCTCGCGACGGCTGATGGCCGCCGCTTTGGCTATCAGCTCACCTTCTTCCGCATCGGTGCCACGCCGACGCCAGCCAACGCCTCGCCCTGGGCGCTGCGTGATGTCTGGATGGCTCACTTTGCCGTGAGTGATCTCACGGGTGGCAAGTATCATCACGCGGATCGGCTTAATCGCGCTGGCCCTGGTCTGGCCGGTGCCACCACCGAGCGAGTGTGGAATGAGGACTGGCAGGTGCGCCTTTCCACCGATGGTAAAATGTCACTCACGGCCACAGATCGCGATTTCTCCATCCAACTTGACCTCGGCTCCGGTGAAAATCCCGTCATTCACGGTCAGGGTGGCATCAGTCAAAAAGGCATCACGCCCGGCAATGCCAGCCACTACTACTCCCTCGCGCGAATGCCGACGAAAGGCAGCCTTATCGTCGGTGGCGAAACCTTCACCGTCACAGGTGAAAGCTGGATGGATCACGAGTTTGGCACCAGCTTCCTCGAAAAAGGCACCCAAGGCTGGGACTGGTTCAGTGCTCAGTTAAGCGATGGCAGTGAATTGATGCTCTTCCAGCTTCGTGGTGCGGCACCCGGCTCAAACGCAGGCACGCTCATCCAGCCAGACGGCACGGTCATCTCGCTCAGCGCTTCAGATTTCACCCTCACTCCAGGCACACTTTGGAAATCACCCACTGGCGCGCAGTATCCCATCACCTGGCAGATCGCCGTGCCAAAGCATCAGCTCACGCTGGAATGCCGCGCTGCCATGCCAAATCAGGAGTTCAGTGCCGACGCCACACCGGGCTTGGATTATTGGGAGGGAGCCGTCGGATATTCAGGCACCTCCAGTGGTCAGGTCATCACTGGGCGAGGCTACCTCGAAATGACAGGCTACAGTGGGCAGGCCATGAGCGTGTGGTTTGGCACAGGACCGTGAGGAAAACGACCTTGCAGCAGCGTGCGAACCACGCTCCTGTGGGCTCCCTTTTTCCCTCTCATGCAAAGCCTTTGGAACGATACAGAAGCCGCCACTTTCGGAACCGACCTGCTCGGACAGCGAGTCTATACCAGCCGTCTGCTCGGCCGTAATCCTGCCCTCGTGCTCCATGGCGGCGGCAATACCTCGGTCAAAGTGACTGAAAACGACTTCTTCGGCGATTCCGTGGATCTCTGTTACGTCAAAGGCAGCGGCTGGGATCTCGGCACCATCGAGCGTGAAGGCTTTTCCCCCGTGCGTCAGGATGCCCTGATCAAGATGTCCAAACTCGCCATCATGAGCGACGAAGACATGGTCCTGCAACAGCGTGCGGCCATGACCAATCCGAATGCTCCTGCTGCGAGCATCGAAGCCATTCTTCATGCCATCCTGCCTTTCCGTTTTGTCGATCACAGTCATGCGAACGCCATCGCCGCACTCACCTGCAATGCTGACGGTGAAGCGCGGGTGAAAGAGGTCTTTGGCAGCCGTGTCATCATCGTTCCGTATGTCATGCCTGGCTTCATCCTGGCCAAGACCATCGCCGATCTCATCGCTGGTCGCGACCTGCGTGCTGAAGGCATTCAGGGCATGGTCTTGCTCAAGCACGGCCTCTTCACCTTCGATGACGATGCCCGCAAGAGCTACGAACTGCACATCGAGATGGTCACTCAGGCGGAGGAATATCTCGCCACAAGGAGTGCTGGCTTCCAGCCATCACAAGCTACCGTCAGCGAAGATCTCCTCTCCCTCGCCAAACTCCGCCAAGCCGTCTCCAAGCAGCGCGGTTTCCCGCAAATCGCTCGCTTGAATGCCAGCTCCGAAGCCGTCGGTTACGCCAGCTTACCAAACGTCGCCACCTTCGGCACGCGTGGTCCTTTGACACCGGATCACAGCATCCGCACCAAGCGCGCTCCCGCCGTCATCAGCGATGACATCGACGCCTCCGTGCAGGCGTTCGCCGACGACTATCAGGCCTACTTCGACCGCAACGCCAGCGGTCACACCAAGCTCGACAGCGCTCCTCGTTTCGCCCTTTGGTCGAACCACGGCATCGTCAGCTTTGGCGATACCCTGAAAGACGCCAAAATCGTCGCCGACATTGCTGAATCCACCGCTGCCACCGTCGCCTTGGGCGAAGCTGTCGGTGGCTGGGAGCCGCTACCAGAGAGCGACATCTTCGCCATCGAGTATTGGGATCTTGAGCAGGCCAAACTTCGCAAAGGCCCCGCCCGCAAAGTGCATCAGGGCAAGATCGCTCTCGTCACTGGTTGCGCCGCAGGCATCGGCTTTGCCATCGCTGAATCGCTGGCCGAGCAGGGCGCGCAAGTCGTTGGTCTCGACATCGATAAAGAGATCCCCGACATCATGAAAAAGATCGGCGGCATCGGCATCGTCGTGAACCTCACCGAAGACCAGCCCGTGCAGGACGCCATCGACTTCACCGTGCGTCAGTTCGGCGGCATCGACATCGTCGTCAGCAATGCCGGCATCTTCCCCAAGAACGATCACCTCGATGCCATGGCTCAGACCGACTGGGACCGCACGATCATGATCAACCTCACCAGCCATCAGAAGCTGATGAACAAAGTCATCCCGTTTGTGAAAGCCGGCATCGACGCCAGCATCATCTTCGTTGGCAGCCGCAACTTCAAAGCCCCCGGCCCTGGAGCCAGCGCCTACTCATGCAGCAAGGCCGCGCTCACCCAGCTCTGCCGCGTCGCCGCCCTCGAACTCGCGCCGAACAAAGTTCGCGTGAACATCGTCCACCCCGACGCTGTCTTTGACACCAAGCTCTGGACCCCCGAAGCCCTGCAAAAGAGCGCCACCCGCTACGGCATGACCGTCGAGGAGTACAAGAC
>JBEBGU010000189.1:0-7016 GCA_040081325.1 Prosthecobacter sp. | reverse complement strand
CCGCCGATGATTGCTACGTCAAAAAGTTCGTTATTTTCCAATTTGAGTTAAATTTGACTACAAAACTAATCAAAGATTAAATCTTGACCGATTCTAGCCAACAAAAAATAACTCACGTTCATTTTGCTAATCTTGATGCATTGCGTTTTCTGGCGGCCTTTAGTGTTTTTGTTTTTCATTTTATCTAATCGCATCACAAGTGCGACCAAGGGCGGCAGCGTGGTTTCAATGCAAGAGTGAGTCCAGTGTCTCTTGAACGCTAGGACGAATTCATGAGCACTTATTTAAGACCCACATCAACAAAACAAAATTGTAACTTTAGACTTTTTTTGAATAATGCCTGCTGAACTAGACGACAAGTGGGATCTTTTCATCCAGCCGAAATCTGGGTGGTTCGATCTACATTTAGCAGATCTCTGGCGTTATAGGGATCTACTTTGGATGTTTGTGATCCGAGATTTCGTCGCGGTTTACAAGCAAACCATTCTTGGCCCAATTTGGTTTTTTATTCAGCCCCTGCTCACTACTTTGACGTTCACCGTTATTTTCAGTGGTGTTGCGAAAATTTCGACAGACGGACTCCCACCGCTGCTCTTTTACCTAGCTGGCACAACACCATGGAACTACTTCGCAACATGCTTGAATAAAACCTCCACCACTTTCAAGGACAACGCCAATCTTTTTGGTAAAGTGTACTTTCCGCGTCTGATCACGCCGCTCTCCATCGTTCTTTCTACACTCATTCAGTTCGTCATCCAATTCGCGACCCTTGTGCTCGCTCTTGGCTGGTACCTGCTTCAAGGAGCGGAGATTCACCCTAACTGGGTCGGCATCCTTTTCGGCACCCCTCTATTAATCTTGATGCTCGCAGGACTCGGCCTTGGTTTTGGCATTTTCATCTCCTCGCTCACTACGAAATATCGTGACCTTGCATTCCTTGTTACCTTCGGAATCCAGCTCGCCATGTACGCCACTCCTGTCGTTTATCCTCTTTCCACCGTTTCTGAAAAGTATCGCTTCTGGCTAGAACTTAACCCCATGACTGGTGTCATCGAAGCCTTTCGCACTCTCTATCTTGGCGCTGGCTCCTTCTCATGGCACCTGCTCGGCTACTCCGGCGGCGTCACTGCTGCAGCGCTCGTCCTAGGCATTCTCATTTTCAATCGTGTCGAGAAAACGTTTATGGATACCGTCTGACAAGAAAACTTTTGGAAGCGAGTCTGGCTGCTACTTTTACAGCTTGTCGCCTCTTTTGTCCCAGTAATACGCACCTATTAGTTCACGGTTTCTCCGCCACCTCTCGCTTTTGCTTTCATGGGTTGCCTTCGTTTATTTCTCGCATTTGCAGTCGTGGCAGCACACACGCTTCGTGCTGGCAATATGTCGTTCATTTTGCCTGGTAACTTGGCTGTGAAGTTATTTTTCGTGGTCTCAGGTTTCTATATGGCTATGATTTTAGCCGAAAAATACAATCAACCGGGGTGGACAGGCTTGAGACTTTTTTATTCAAACAGGGCTTTGCGAATCTACCCGCTACTTTGGGTCACACTAGCACTGGAACTCGCGACTGCTTGGTTGGTCCCAATGACTCTTGGCTCACAATGGTCGGTATGGCCCGGTCTTCTGTCTTGGCTTTACGAGCAGGAGAGGCTAGCTTCGATCGCTTCTCTAGCCGCAGCTCAAATCAGTGGTTTTGGTGTCGATGCCGTTCATCTTTTTTCTTTCAACTCTATCGGTGTTGCCTCTTGGTATGACGGCCCTGTAGCGAACGGTAGCGTTCGCGGGTGGAGTACGATGCCGATGTCACATGCTTGGTCCATTTCCTGCGAATTGGTTTTCTATTTAGCAGCGCCGTTTCTAGGTCGTCTCAAAACCCCGGCTTTAATCTCCACAGCGATTGCTTCAACACTGATAGCGCTATTTTTCGGACGAATCGTTAACCAGCCGGAATTAGCCGAAGTAGCTTCCAGCTTTTGGGCACCGTTGCAGTTCGGATACTTCATTCTCGGCATCCTAGCTTATCGCCTTTTCAAAAGCTCCATGTGGTGCCGAGTTACAAAATCATCCTGCGCCCAATTAGGCATCACCATTGGGTTTGGCTTCCTCATATTATTATACGGTTTCTGGAATCGTTTTTCATATACCGCAACGCTGGTCTTTTTGTTTGGGGCTGCCGTCGTGGCGATCCCGATTTTATTTGCTCGCAGCTCGCGATTTCATTGGGACCGCGTGTTGGGAAACCTCTCCTATCCGGTTTATTTAGTTCATATTTCAGTAATCAGATTACTCGAACTTTCCTCAGTAAAAAGTGTCTTGGGTGACCATTTCTTCGGCACACTTCAGCATGCTGGATTAGTCATGACGTTGAGCGTTGGTTTCTCCTGGCTGCTCGTCAAGATACTCGATCAAAAAATTGACAACTATAGGCAGCGTAGGCTTTCGCTTGTCTTAGCTAATCGAGCATGAATCATCATACTTTTTTCTTCCAGCAATCTTTGTCCTCATGAGTTCACCTGCGATTCGCATTGAGAACCTTTCTAAGCTCTACCGATTGGGAGAGGTCAGTACTGGAACAATTTCCCATGATCTCAACCGCTGGTGGCACCGTGTCTGCGGCAAGGGTGATCCGTATGCTAAGATCGGTCAGGTTAATGACCGCACTCGAAAAGTCGGAAAACCGAAAACGAAAGAGATTTCATCTGTTACTTCCGACTACGTGTATGCCCTCAAAGACATCAATTTTGAGGTCAAGCCAGGGGAGGTTCTAGGAATCATAGGACGGAATGGTGCAGGCAAAAGCACTCTCTTAAAAATCCTTTCCCGCGTCACAGCACCTTCTTCAGGTAGCATAAAAGTGAGGGGACGAATAGCCTCTTTGTTAGAGGTTGGAACTGGCTTCCATCCAGAGCTCACGGGTCGAGAGAACATTTATCTCAACGGAGCTATTTTGGGCATGCGGCGCTTTGAGATCACTCGTATGCTCGACGAGATCGTTGACTTCTCGGGCTGTGCGGCCTACCTGGATACACCGGTGAAAAGGTATTCTAGCGGGATGCTTGTGCGGCTTGCGTTTGCGGTAGCAGCTTTTTTGGAAGCTGAAATATTGGTCATCGACGAAGTTCTCGCCGTCGGGGATGCTGAGTTTCAAAAGAAGTGTCTTGGCAAGATGGGTGACGTCGCATCCCTTGGTCGCACGCTCCTATTTGTCAGTCACAACATGGCGACCATTCAGCGGCTGTGTGGCCGCGCTCTGCTGCTTGATTCAGGAACGGTGGTGGAAGCCGGAGAACCTGCATTGATGGTGAGCAGGTATTTCAATTTAAATGCGGGGGGGGCTGGAAATACAGGCGCTGCACGCTGGAATGATGAGGACGCGCCTGGCGATCATACAGTGAAGCTGCGCGGATTAAGCGTCACCGCAGGAGCTGTTCCATCAAGCGTTACCGACCAAGTGCTTTCTTCCCAACCAATTGGGGTTTTGATAGATTTTGAGGTATTATTCCACTCCGAGAAACTCGTCGTTGGATTTGAAATCTGGACTGCAGACGGTGCACCTGTGCTCACCTCTTACCAGCTAGATGTGCCTGATCAGGTTCAGCTTCAAGTGGCTCAGGGAATGAATCACTGGCAGGCCACAATACCTGCAGGCTTACTGAATGGTGGGCAGTATCTTATCACGGCCTGTTTAGGAGAGCACAATCAGAGATGGATTTGTCGTATTGATGGTGCCCTTCGCTTTAGCGTGCTCTCATCTCACGGCGAATCCCAGCTATGGCGGCAGTTTGAGGCTCGCGGTGTCAAGCGTTCGGGCGTTGTGGCACCTGTGCTAGATTGGCAAATACCAAGCATAAGCATCGCAAAATAAACCCATGAAAAAGCAAAATTTGATTCCACGAATATTTTTGATGCTGACGGGATTGTTGCCTAAAGCATGGAGAGATAGCAACAGACGCCGTTTTTATGAATCATGGGCACTTTGGAGCTGGCACTGGCGTAAATTGCAAGGTATGCCGAAGGAACCGTCACTGCCAGAAGGTGCGGTGTGGCTACACTTGGGATGCGGGCGACTGAATGTGCCGGGATTTGTGAATGTGGACGCGAGACCGCATGCGCACATCCACCATCTGAGTACGGTCGAAAAATTACCATTTATTGAGGATGAAACCGTGGACCTTGTGTACGTTAGCCACTGCCTCGAACACATCTCGCATCTCAAAGTCAGTGCTGTCCTAAAAGAGTGGAAGCGTGTCTTGAAAGTCGGTGGCTGTTTGCGCATAGCCGTACCTGATTTCAATGCCATCATTGATGCTTACAATATTAGTGGCAGGGACATGAGCCTGATTCAGCCATACTTGATGGGAGGACAGGATTACGCATTGAATTTTCATTTCGTGATGTTCACGCACGATTTTCTTGAGAAGCTGTTCCTCGAACTCGGCTTCTGTGATGTTCGCAAATGGAATCCTCTAGATTCGGATTACGGAGAAATCGTTGATTGCTCCAGTGCAGCCATTACGACTAAAGATCGAGTAGTTCCAATCAGCCTGAATCTTGAAGCCACAAAAGGTTGAAGCCACAAAACTTTCTTGTTGGCAAAATAGGCTAGCGTTCTTGGCTGAAATTTTACCTCTAAATGATTAAACGTTTACCTCAGCTAGATGGCATACGCGGCCTCGCGATTCTATTTGTTCTTGTATGGCACTACTTGGTCTGCCAAACCTCGCCTGAAGCAGGCACTCTTGGTTCTTACTTTCTTCGGTCATTGAGTTTAACATGGAGCGGTGTTGATTTATTTTTTGTGTTATCTGGATTTCTGATTTGCGGTATTCTCTTGGATAATCGTGATGCCAAAAATTACTTCCAAGTGTTTTATCTGCGCAGAGCCTGTCGTATTTTCCCTCTCTATTTTGCATTGTTGGGGGCTTTTATCCTCCTAACATCAAGTCAAGTTTTTTCCGGCCTCCAGTTTAAAGGGCTATTTTCTGATCCTTTCCCGATTTGGTCTTACATGACCTTCACACAGAATATTTTCATGGGCTTTCGAGGGAATTTCGGGCCTGATTTTCTTGGGATAACGTGGTCACTAGCGGTCGAGGAGCAATTCTACTTGTTTGTTCCTCTAATGATTTATTTTCTGCCTCGCCGTGTTCTGCTTGTGACATTTGTTTGCGCGGTATTGGCAGCCCCGATTATGCGTAGCGCGTCTGGTGGATTCCAAGCCTTTGTCAATCCTCCGTGGCGATCAGATTCATTACTTGCAGGAGGTTCCTTAGCCATACTCATCCGTTGGGAAGTGTTTTCGGATGTAGTTAGGCGCTATCGTCAGTCACTATTACCTCTTCTTTCTGTTTTACTGGTAGGCTTGGGTGCCATGAGTTTCTGGCCGAAGCAATTTGGTGTCATTAATCATTTGTGGCTTGCTGCTTTTTATTCTGCATTCATCCTTTTTGCACTTTTCCACAGTGATCACTTCAGCGTAAAGTGGTTAAAATCTCCGGTATTGATATATTTGGGAAGGCTGTCTTATGGCATATACATTTTCCACCAGATCGCGAACGGCCTGTTGCATGGTCTTATCAATGGTGGATCCCCAAAAATTTTGACGGCCGCAGATGGTTTAGTTACTCTCCTAGCACTTTTTCTAACGGTGGCCGCTGCTGATATCTCTTACCGCCTTATTGAAAATCCGATGATTGCTTTAGGACACTCGAAAAAGTACATTTCAAGGGAAGGATAGTAGCTTGTGGTTAGAATCGCGCTGATGGAATTAGGCTCATTCTGAGATCTACAGTCGAGCGTGTACAATAATCCTCTTTTTTAACTTTGCTGGCACCTGTGCCGAGTAAGCGACCATTAGCCGCCCACTTTATATTATTAGATTCGCCGTGAAGGATTTGAATACACTATCCATAGAACCAAGCGTCACTATTTGTCTGCCGACATTAAATGCCCGTCAATTTTTACCAGAGCGAATGGAATCTATTCTGGCGCAAACTGAAACAAATTGGGAGTTGATCGTATGTGACAGTTACTCTGCGGATGGCACTTGGGAGTATTTTCAGGAGTTCAAAAGTGATCCTCGAGTCCATCTCTACCAAGTGCCTAGGGAAGGGCTTTATGCGGGCTGGAACGAATGTTTGAAACGAGCTAAGGGAGAATTCATTTATATCGCAACAGCAGACGATACAATGTACCCTGACTGTTTGGAACGCTTGATCCAGCCGTTGCGGTTTTGCACTGAAGCAGGAGTTGCCGTTGGTGGGGTGGACTACATTGATGAGGCTGGAGTTCGACTTTCTGAGGGGGTGCGCCAGATCCACCGATTTTTGGATGTACATACACAAAACGCCTGGTGCAGAATCTCTGGCGACACGGCATTTGTCATGCTGAGCGCTTTTGACTGGGGCTTGGGAAGTGTGACGGGATTTTTGTTTCGCCGTTCATTACTTGATTCTAATCGGGCCGGATTGTTCCCAACAAATCTCAGCTTCATGGGCGATTGCGAATGGGCACTCCGCGCGGTGTTATCTATGGATGTTGTGTGGACATCTCACTCCGTGGCAACATGGCGCCAGCATTCAAGCCAAGCATCAAACCGTAAAGATAGGGTATTAGAAGCTTGGTTTTTTCGCGAAAGTTTGAAGCGTGTTTTAGATGATGAGTCGATTCTTCCTCAATCGATCCGTAAAGTTCCAGGTTGGAAAAAAATTCTCCTGCAGGCAAGAACCCGTGAATTACAAATGGCCTCTGCTTTAAATATCCTTGAGATGCGAAGAGACTGGCGAAGTTTTGTGCGAAGACTTATTCACACGTCACAAATCAGCCCTGCGACAGCTTTTTCACGTTGTCTGAGATTCTTCACTCACCCGAGTATTTGGAATCCATCAGCAGCAGATATTTTTCAAACCTACATCAAAACCTTTCAGCTATCTTGGCCCCCCTCTCCGCTGCAGTTTGTGGAGCCACTTAAATAATGAGCCTGTTTGCCATACCTCTTTTTGCGAAACTTAGGGATC